>CAMQBE010000015.1 GCA_946998935.1 uncultured Mycoplasma sp.
ATTAGAACTTAATGGTAATCCAAATGCAGTACCACCTGTTATTGGTGTTAAAGATAAATATGAAGATTATAAAAACAACTTTGAAAAAGTTCAAAAAGAATATGAATCTAAAGCTGATATTCTTAAGACCTTTACACCTGCACAAATGAATCTATCAGTTTGATATACTGAATTATTAAAACATTTCAACGAAGCAGCAGCTAAAGAAGAAACATTAAAAGGTAAAAGCTATCAAGAAATACTTAAAATTCAATATCAAATTGTAAGTGATTTAGATAAAGCAAATTACACTTTTGGTGACTTATTAAATAGAACAATCCAAGGCGCTAGTTACAAACAAATTGGCCCATATGAAACTGAAAAAATGAACATCTATTTATATGATGCTTCATATTTACCTAACCAAATTATTTCATATGAATCATTAAAAGCTTTAAGTCAAAAAGCTCAATTACATTGAAGAAATCTATACGATTTAAATGGCTTTATAAATGGCAAAAAACGTGATGCTTTAGGCGAATATTCTAAAGATGCTGTTTATGTTTATACTGATAAACAAATTCAAGATTCAGCAGATAAAATTAAGAACTCAAAATTAAATCTTGATTTGAACCAAATTAACCGTGAAATAGAAGAATTAAGCAAAAAACAAAAAGAATTATCAACTAAAGTAAATCTTTTTGATTATGATTTAACAACAGCAAATCAATATAGCCCATTATCATTATTAGTAGGATATTTTGGTATTAAATTACCTAATGATTACAAATTATTAGGTTCAGATTTATTTGAAAATAATCAAATACTTTTCAAACGTTTAATTGAAAGCGACCCAGCTAAATTCAGTGCTTACATAGATTTAATTTTAAAGGGTTGTCCAGATGCTTTAAATGATGAAGATAAAAAAGGTTATAACAGTTATCTAGAATCATTAGTTGATGCTATTGATGATAATGATGCTAAAGACGAATATAAACAATTATTTGAAGCTATTTCAAAACACGGTGAAATAGTATACAAATTATTAAGTGAAAAAGATGAATACAAATGAAGAGCTTTAGTATCAGAAAAGGATCAATGATATGCAAAAATTTTAGCTTTAGAAACTAAATGGAATGAACGCTCAAGTGAAGATTGATTTATCTCAGTTGCTTCAATTAATCGTCTTGCAGATATTAAAAATTCATTACTTTATTCGCAACAATTAGTACTTCAACATCAAAGTAAATTAGCTCAAGCCAAAAAAGATTATGTTGAATATTACAAGACTGTTGAAGAATGAAGATTCAAGAGATTAATTATGAATTTCTTGATTAATACAACTGATTATAATTCTGATGAAATTGTAAATGCTTACAATAATTTTGTTCATGTTTATGAATCTAACAAAGCTAATTTCGATAGTAACTTTGCTTCACTTTTTGATAATAAAATTACAACCGATTCAGCTTTAGCTGACTATATTATCCAATTAGCTAAAACTGGTGATAATGCACTTGGTATTGCTAAATATGAAGAAATAAATCGTGATCCAGATACTAAAAAATCTAAAGAAGAAGAGTTCAAAAATCAATATAAAGCTCTTAAAGAACAATACTCTAAATTAAATGATGCTTGTGATAAAGCTAAAGATACTTATGAAGACGCTTTAAAAGTGTTAGTTGAATCTTACGGTTTATTTAAACATCCTGATAATCATAAAGCTATGGACGTTCATATAAATGAATATATGAAGAATCTTTTCAAAGAATCAAGTTCATTAAGATTTATTGGTAAATACTTTAAACAATCTAAGAGCGATTTAGAAGATTATGTAGCTAATATTCAAACTCAAGCAGCAAATGTTAAAGCTAAACAAGATGCTTATAATTCATCAACAGCAGCTAATAAAGAACAAGCTAAAAAAGAATTAATCGAAGCAATTCAAAGATATGAAAAAGCAAAAGATAACTACGAACATGAAAAAACATTCATGATGATGTTGCAAGCTTTTGAAGAAGAATATCAACAAATTGCTAAAGATATAGAAGACGAAAATGATTCGCCTCATAGTTTCTTTTACTTGATGCTTGAAATTAGAGAATGAGCTAAAGATGCTGAACAAAATGAAGAGTTAAGAGAATATCAAGGCAAAATTACCGAAATCAAAAAAGGCGCCACTCAGTGAGTTGCTGAATTTAGAGAACTTGAAAGCAAAGCTACTACTGATGACCCTGATTTATTAGCAGCTAAAGTAAAATTAAATCAACTAACAACTGAAGCTGATAAAGCTAAAGTAGCTTATGATAAAGCTAAAGAAGATTTAGAAAAAATCACTAAGCAAGGCGAATTAATCAAGAAAATGGTTAATACCTATAATGATGCTCAAGAACCTGACTATAAACCTATAGTTGATAAATATGTTTCATTAGTAAAAGATTTCCAAACTAAAGATGAAGTTCAAAGAAAAAATTACAACAACATAGTAAACTTTGTTTTCCCTCTTGAATACTTTAAAGATAGTCAATTTGATAAAAATATAACAAATAGAAGCTTGTATGATAAATATGTTATCTTGATGGATTTAGCTTCAAAATTAATTAATAATGACCAAGAAATTAAAAAGGCTAGAGATTTAATCAAAACAACCGAAGATTTAAAAAATCCTAAATTAACAGTTGCTAATAATGATGTTGAAAAAGCTTATTTAGAATATCTAAAAGTCAAAGATGCTGATACTTTAAAAGTAGCTCAAGGTGAATTTAAAAAAGAAGTTAAAGCTCTTGAAAGTTTAATTAAAAATCTTAAAGACGATTATATTTATGAAGCTCAATTAAGTGCACTAAAAACCTGAAATAAAAATGACCACTTTAAAGGAATTTTAGATGATTTATATAATTCACCTAATACACCAAAAGATGTTAAAGAATTTATTGAAGATAACGGTGATGCTTTAGTTGAAATGCTAGAAAATAAATTCAAAACTGGTACAACTTCATTATCTGATTATGACCGTTTGAAAACTAAAAATAAAGCAATTGTAACAACTATCAAAACTCAAGTTCGAAAGATTATTGACCAAGCTAAAAAATTAATTAAACTTTATGAAAAATCTAAAGATAAAAGAGATTTATATATTAAAGAACTTGAAAAAATTTACAATGCTTATGTACCATCAAGTTTTGAAAAACTTGAAAAAGAAGATATTAATGACTATGTTATGAGTAATGAATTAGCTAATATTTCATTAGCTATGTTTCAAGTTAAAAAACTTTTAGCTAATGAAACAAAAGTCGAAGCTTATAAAGATATTAACTTAGATGAATTACTTAAAAATATTGATAAAGTGACAACAATTTTAGAAGATATTAATGCTTCTAAAGAAGCTTTTGCTAAAGCTTATGGTGAATTGATAGCTCATGGTGTAAATCAAAAACAAGAAGTAGTTTTTGCTGGTGTTATGCCAATGCAATATATAGCTTATGTCATTATGCCTATAGTTAATGATAACTATAAAAATCTTTATTTAGAATATCGTAGAGTACATGATTTACTTAATAATAAGAGTGAAGAATTAAGAACTCTAGGTAATAAAATTGATGCTTTAGAAGCTAAACTTAAAACTACAAGTGATCCAAATGAAAAAGCTAAAATTCAAGCAGAAATTGATAGCTTAAATGCAGAATACGATAAATTAAATAAAGAAGTTAATAACCTTGATGATTTATATAAAGACTTAAAAAATAAAGTTAGTCATAGTAATTATCAAAGCCTTAAAGATTTCTTTGATCCTATTTATGATAAATTCAAAGATGATTATTCAAAATTAGCAATCAATTCAACTGAACCAATTATTCAAAAGTTCAATTCATTAGTTGCTAATTTAGCTAAAGTTCAAAATAATTTCAATTATGCTTTAAGCGATGTTGACGCTATCACAATTGATGCATTAAATAATATTAACAACAAAGTTTCTTATCATAATTTTGGTGATGTAAAAGTTGCAACTTATATTAAGGTTCTAAATTTAAGTGCTAAATCAATGGAAGTTATTAGAACTAACGAATTAATAAATAAAGTAAAAGAAGCTGATTTATTAGATAAAAATAACATTGGTTTTGAATTGACAAATCATAAAGATATTTATGTAGCAAAATCAAAAGTTGAGTTAATCGACATTTTGACTAAAAATGGTGTCATTAAGGCAAATATGTCAAAAGATGAACGCCAAAAAATTGAAAATTCAATACTAAAAATGTATTGTGATAATGTTGACAAAAACTCAAATAAATTAGTAGTAACATTCAGAGAAATTTCAAATGATCCAGCTAATATTTTTGCAAGAAAAGCTTATAGTTCAAAATATATTCGTTTCAATGTTGATCCAACTAAAGATGATGAACGTAACGATGTTGTAGATTATATATTCCATACAATTGGCTATAACAAGCCTGTAGTACCTACTTTAATTAAAGAAGAAGGTAATATCAAAAATGCTGAAGGTAAATTAGAAAAAGGTTTTAGTGTTTATGCAGATGCATATCAAAATCTTTTAGACAATTTAATCAAGAAAGTTCCTTACACAGGTGAGTTTCTTGAAGGCGAACATATTGAAGCTGTATTAAATGCTGATGGTGTTCTTGAATATAAATTGGTAAATGGTAAATATCATGGTTTCACTCGCGATAGTCGTGTTGGTTTATGAGCAATTTTAAAGATGTCTGATCCAAACTTCAAAGGTATTTCAACTGACTTCTTACGTTTTGTTTCAGCTCACGAATATGGTCACCACATGACTTTAAATGGAGCGCATGATTTAGGTAATAAAGATTCTCAACCTGTTTATGTTTCAGCTCTAACACCTAATGCAACTCCTAATATTGATAATTACTACAACCGTGATGCTATTGAACTTTATTTAAAAGCTCGTACTCACTTAGAAATGAAAGCAGTTGACATCTTTGAAAAATTTGATCCTAAAGCTAAAAATGAATATATTAAATTCCAACTTCCTAAAATTGAAGTCGATCCAAACACTGGTAAAGGTACTTTTAAATTTGTTGATGAAAAAGAAGAAGATATTTGAGGAACAACATTACAAAACAACTCAATTTCAGAAGCTTTAAACAATAAACGTCGTCGTTTCTTACAAACTTGAAAAGGTATTATTGAAGCTGTTCAAGCTCGTAGAGCTGCTAATGGTTTAAGTGGCAAAGACGAAAAATGATTAACCGCTTTTGACTTGTGATTAGAAAACTCATTAGACCAATATTCTGGTACTTTGAACCCTTCTGTTTCAACAGGTATGGACACACCAATGGGTAAAGTTGGCAAAGCTAAATACTTAATTTGAGATGAAGTTACAAAGAAATATAGATTCCTAGATGGCTCAATTGAAATGCTTGATGGTGTATTAACTGATGGCAAAAATAACAAGATTAAATTCAGCAAAGTTACAGACCCTAAAACAGGTATTGAAGAAGTACTTCCTTTAATTATTGAAGGTGAAAAGAACGAAGAAGGTAAATATATTAAAATTACCAAAGTATTGTTGTTTAATAATGATGGTTCACCTGTATTAAATATTCCAGATAATCTTTTTGGCAAAGATTTTGGTACAAAAGAATCTCCTTATTACGATGCTAATGTATATAAATATGTAAATGATAAAGTAGACTCTATTGTTGAAGTTATTAAATCAATAGTAGTAGAAAAATACACTATTAATGGTTGAGATAACTTATCAACTGATACTTCACTTGAACCTAAAGTGAATGTAGATTATCCTATTTTAGCTGCTTTACTTGGCGATAGATTACCCGTAAATTATGCTGATAAATTTATCAATTCATATAAAGATTATTTAAAAGTTCGTGATAGTCAAACTGGTGGTTATAAAGTTGGTGTAGATAAAAATGCTAAATACTATAATCTTGATGGTTCAATCAATCAAGCTATTACTGGTGAACTTGGTGGCTGATATACAAGTATGATTTATGTAAATCCAAGTAATATAAACGTTGCGGGCTGAGACGATTTTGCTAAATATGCTTTTGGTCTAGCTTTTGGTGGTGCATTACAACCTAATAAACCTGACATGGTAATTAATGCTGGTGGTGGTCAAGTCTTGTGATTAGATAAAGATCATAGTTATTTACCTAACGTTAGATTAAAACAAGCTTTTGCTGATATATTCTTCAAAAAAGGAAATGAAGCAATAGCTGAATTAGTTAAAGCAAAACCAATACTAAAATGAATGGCTCCTTATACACGTCAATTTATTGGTATAACCCAAAATCATTTATGAAATATTTATAGTGATGCTGATGCTAAACACTCAATTGGATATGACACCGAAACCGGTGAGCCAGATTGAAAACGTGTAAGTTCATATCGTTTCAATGAACTTTATGAAATGGATAATTCATTAGCTGGCAGCTTGTTTAATAGCTTCTACGCAAGTCAAGGTTCAAGCCAATTAAAAGGCGCAAATATCTACTTTAATGATTATAAAAAATTCACTGAATTTGTAAGTTTAGATTTTAGAAAAGCTAAATATAATGTTGCTAAAAATAGAGTTGATTGAGACTTAAATTATGTTAAGTCAAAATTCCAATTAAACTATTTCAAAGACGAATTAGTAAAAGCTCTAAACAAAGATAAGATTGCATCACAAGAATTAAAAGACTATCTTTTAGCTATTGTTAATTCAAATGATGATCAACTTTTAGCTAACGAAATAATGAGAAGATTCTCTATTTCACCTTTAGCAATGTTCACAAGTAACATTTCAATGCAAGATGTTGAAACAAATAAAAACTATGCTTGAATTTTCGATTCTCAATTTGGTTATGGTGTTTATAGAACAGATTCATTTAAATTAGTAAATGCTGATAAAGATAAGCTTGAAACTTCATATGAACAATTAGTTAAAGCATATAAAGATTTTGCAAATAATAATGGTGTAAAAACTGATGTTATTACTTTATATGACTACTTAGTTTTAGATAATAAGACTCAAAGTTATAGTACTCAATTTGTAACTTCAACAATTGTTTTACAACAACTTGACTTTGTAAATATTCTTACAAGTTTACATAATGGTATTTTCAAAAAAGTTAAACCAAGTGATGATGTCTTAGATTACTTTGGTTCAAAGAACGAACGTAAATTCAACGAATTCTTTGCTGATTATACATATAACTTTGCCGAAGTAATAAACCGTGATAACTTGCAAATTACTTATACCCCTTCAAGATCTGAATTTGGCAACTTGCCACCATATCTAGGAGGTATTTCAGAAGCTAATACCGGTCTAGAATATGTTATCGATGGAGAAAGCAGCAAGAAGTGATTAAGTGTATTCTTAAGCTTTGATTCAAAAGATAAACGTGGCGGAATTAAAAACTCAATCTTTGATTATGAATCAATTATGGCTGATGATGAAAAGAATAAAGCTTTAGATTTAGGTATGCTAACCAAACTTAGAGTCTTTGGCAAAAAAGAAGACTTTAATGATTCAAGAGATTATGATAGTTACTACTTTGGCAAATTCCAAAAGATTAATAATGGTTGATTTAAAGATAGATGGTATCGTGATTTCTTGGACTTCAAGATTTACGATGATGAAGGTAACCCAATTAAAGATGAAACAATAAGAATAGAAAACCTTAAAGGTGAAAAAGTTGATAATCGTCCAGAAGCTTATTGACAATACTACATTCAAACTCAAGGTGTTGGTAAACGTAATGTTACAACTATTTGAAGAGATGAAAGCCGTTCAGGTGCTTTAGCTATGTTTGGTTATCTAACAAGTGATGTAGCTGATAAAGCAAACTACTTAGCCTTTAAAGACGTTAAAACAGGCAAAATTAAAACTCTTAAGATTCACAAAGAAAACACTAACAACATGTTCTACTACAAGAAACAATCAATCGATAATATTGATGAAAATAATGTAGCTAAACCAGGTACACGTCATACATTGGCTGAAGAAGAATATAAATATGATGATTCAAATGGTCATCATGAAGGTAAAGGATTTGTATCTTGAGTTAGTGATTATGCATTAATGGGTAAATTTGTTGATAGGTTATTAGATAGCGAAGCAGAATACGAAATCTACTTTGCTAGCGATGAAAAAGGAACATTTGCCTTAAATGTGGATTTAGGAACTTGAGGTTCAGTTTCAGAAAATGGTAAGACATTTAGTCAAGCCCCAGTATCTATTTATAGACGCGATAGCGATCATAAATCAATACTAAAAGTACAAGACCAATTTAACGGTATTTTATAGAAAATAAAGGAGGAAATATGAAAAAATTAATATTATCATTAGCATCAATTTCAGCTGCTAGTCTTCCTTTAGTCGCCATTTCTTGTTCAAATCAAATTAAAATTGATTATGACCTTGGTCTTGTAACTCAACCTATTAACTCTTTAAACTACATTAAATTTGCTACAGTTGCTAAAATTCTTCCAAGTATTGTTGAAGGGCCACTTAAACCAGGTGCTTCTGAAAGTCTTAAAATACGTTTAAATTTACCAGAAATTCCAATGGGTGTTTATGGTAATGATTCAGCAAGTAATAGCATGGAAGAATTCTTGAAAAATCATGAAGCTCCTAGCGAATCTGCTTCAAGATTTTATCCTTTAGATCAATTTGGATCAACTACAGGTAATATATCGGCTGATAGATCAGTTTATCAACCTATTAGCGTTGTTATGACACCAAATAATAATATTCTTTCAATGAATATTCTTTTAAATGATGGAGATAGCAAATGGTCTAATGGTGATCCAATTCAAGCTGATGATTATCTTGATGCAATGCACTATATTTTGGATATTTCAACTGGTTCTCAAAAACAAATTTCAATTATTCAAAATAAATTTAGATATTCCTCAGATATTGTTGAAGCTCAAAAAGCTTATATTCGTAAATATAAAAAAGCTTATGTAAATCCTTTTGCTTATCCAGATTTAATTAAAAATGAAGATGGCAAATGAGTTTATGATACAAAGAACTATAAGCCATGAGCTAGCCAAAATGCTGGCGATGAAAAAGAAGTTGAAGCTATTAAAACTGCTGCTTTAGGTCTAGGTTTTTCTTCTGGCAGATTGTATTGAAACTACGATAATAGAACTATCTTGTCAGCAATTCCTTATTCACCAGATTTTAATCCTAATGATGATGAAACAGTTGTTATGTTACCTAATCCAGAATATAGTTTAGCTAAACATACGGCTGCAGAATTAGCAAATATTAATCAAAGAATTGCAACTAAAATTTACAAGTATACATACTTTGATTTTCGTCAAGGTTACAACACTTCATTATTAAATGAAGAATTGATTTCTAAGTCAAAAGTATTAAAAGCAAAATTAGGCAATGTTTCTTATGATGATAAAAATAT
>CAMQBE010000016.1 GCA_946998935.1 uncultured Mycoplasma sp.
CATAGTTGGCTCTTGCCTTGTCAATTGTTTGTTGCTACATAATCTTTTAATTCACTGTGAACATTACTATGGTCAAAACTGCCGATTATATATAGTTTATCTGCTCCTGGAATTTGTCCTATTGCAAATGACACTAAACTGCTTACAACTAAAAACTCTAAGGTTAGCAGTGTAAATGATTTACCTACTTTTTTTCATCCAAAAATAAAGATAGGGATAGATAAAACTAAATATAGAATTCAGAAAAGCGCGTTATCTATAAGGTTATAAATAGTTGGCGTTATTTTAGGGTTATCTCTCAATAAAACGTTTGTTAAACGCGCAATAGCTTGACCAAAAGCAGCTAAACCAAAGTTATAAATACCAGGGTTTTTAACAAAGAAAACGCTTATGATACCGAAAACAATTGCTAATCCACAAACTAATAAACCAAGTTTTCATAATGGCATGGGTGCATAAAAACGAGATAATTTCAAAACAAAGTTTGACATTTTTGTATATTTGTAATCTGTGTTTTTACGGCTAATAATTGTTGAAGTATTCTTATTTTCGCCAAGATCATTTAAATCATTTTGAGCAGCAAAAAAGTTAGTTTTTTGTTCTTCGATGTTCTTTTTTTCTTTGTCTAATTCATCATTTTTTTGTTCAGGCATGTATACCTCCTTTATTTGTTAATTTATTTAATTATTTGTATTAAAGTAAAAAATTAATGCTTTCTTGCATTACTTATATTCTAAACTATTATTCATAAATATCTCATTTTTATTTTTTAGCAGTCTTATAAAGACATTTTTTAGAATCATTTTTATACTTTTAGCCCTATGAATAAGTATATTTAAGTAAATATAAAAAATTATTAAATCTATTGTCTTTTTTGTGTTATTAAAGATAAAATCTTTTATTTTTTTATGTGTTTGTTTTCACTATTTTTAAGTATAATCTTTTTATTAAATTAAATAATTAATAAGGAGATTAAGATGTCAAAAGAATATGATGCAAGTAATATTAGAGTTCTTGAAGGACTAGAAGCTGTCCGTGTTCGTCCAGGTATGTATATCGGTACAACCGGTATTAGAGGACTACACCACTTAATTTGAGAAATTGTGGATAACTCTGTCGATGAATGTATGGCAGGTTATGCAACACAAGTTGATATTATTATTGGTAAAGATGGCTCTATTGAAGTTACCGATAACGGTCGTGGTATACCTGTAGAAATCCACCCTAAAACTGGAATTTCAACAGTTGAAACTGTTTTAACTGTTTTACACGCTGGTGGTAAATTTGACTCTGAAAGTTACAAAGTTTCTGGTGGTTTACATGGTGTTGGTGCCTCTGTTGTTAATGCTTTAAGTACTAAATTTGAAGTATGAGTTAACCGTAATGGTCATACTTATTATGCGCGTTTTGAAAATGGTGGCCATACTATTGAACCTTTAAAAATTATTGGTGATATTGATCCTATTATCACTGGTACAAGAATTAAATTCTATCCAGACTTTAGTATCATGGAACAAAACAACTGAGACAAATCAGTTGTTGTTGACCATGCTAAACAAATTGCTTACTTGAATAAAGGACTTAAAATTTCTGTTACTGACCAAAGAGATGAATCATTCCAAGAATTCCATTTTGAAGGTGGTATCGTTGACTATGTTAAAGAATTAAATATTGGTCAAAAATTAATTCACCCTGATGTTATTTATGCTGAAGGTGAATATAGATATCAAGATTCTCCTGCTGTGCAAGTTGAAGTTGCTATTCAATATAATGAAAGAATAACAGGTAATGTTGTTTCTTATGCTAACAACATCATTACCGTTGAAGGTGGAACACACGAAATGGGTTTCTATGATGCTCTTATTCGTTTAATTAATAATTATGGTGTTGATTGTGGTTTAATCAAAACTGAAGAAGATAAGATAACTCGTGAAGATGCTAAAGAAGGTATCGTTGCTATTATCTCTGTTAAACATACCAATCCTATCTTTGAAGGCCAAACAAAAGGTAAATTAGGAAATAAAGATGCTCGTATGGCAGTTAATAAAGTTTTCTCAGAAAGCTTTGATAGATTTTTAAATGAAAATCCTGCTGAAGCTAGGATGATTGTTGAAAAAACATTGTCTGCTAAAAAATCACGTCTTGCTGGTTTAGCAGCTAGAGATGCAGCTAGAAGAAAGACAGTTTTTGATACAGGCAGTTTACCTGGTAAACTTGCAGATTGTACTTCTAAGAATGCTGAAGTTTCAGAACTATATATCGTCGAAGGTAAGTCTGCTGGTGGTTCAGCTAAAATGGGACGTAATCGTATGACTCAAGCTATCCTCCCACTTCGTGGTAAGGTTATCAATGCTGAAAAGAACCAACCTAAAAAAGTTTTCGCCAATGCTGAAATCTTGTCATTGATTACAGCTTTAGGTACTGGTGTTGGTGAAGAGTTTAATATCAACAAATTAAGATATCACAAGATTATTATTATGACCGATGCCGATGTCGATGGGGCTCACATTAGAACATTGTTATTGACATTCTTCTATCGTTACTTTAGACCATTAATTGAATATGGTTTTGTATATATTGCTCAACCTCCACTTTACAAAATTCAACAAAATAAGTTTGTTGGATATGCATATAATGATGCTCAAAAAGATGAAATTATGAATAGTCTAGGAGCTAATAGTACTAGAGCACTAGTTCAACGTTACAAAGGTCTTGGTGAAATGGACCCTGAACAACTTTGAGAAACAACTATGGACCCAGAAAATCGTAAGATGCTCCAAGTTCAAATTGAAGATGCAGCTCAAGCTGATTGAGCATTTACAACATTGATGGGCGATGAAGTTTTACCTCGTCGTGAATTCATTGAAACAAATGCTAAATATGTAAAAAATATTGACATTTAGTTAAACTTCATTTAGGCAAGCTAATTGATTTGGCTTGTTTTATTTTGGCCTATTTTCTATTTCAGGTATATATTCAAAAAATTCCTATAAAACTAAAAAGTTAAAATAATCTATTTTTTTATGTTAAAAAATAACTTTTTAGTTATAATAACTACATAAATATAAGAATAAAGGAGATATTAAAATGCTTAAAGAAATTAATCAAGATGAATACAAAAAACAAATTGAAGGCAAAGACCAAGGTTTATATTTATTAGTGTTTCACGCATTATGGTGCCCACCATGTAGAATGTTCAAAGAATCACTAGAAAAAATAAACGATAGAGATAATGTAACTGTGTACCGTGTTGATGTTGATCAAAATCAAGATTTAGTTAATGAATTTGAAGTTAGATCAATGCCTACTTGAATAGTATTTAACAAAGGCAAACAATTGTTTAGAAGTACCGGTTACCAAGAATATGAAGAACTAAAAAGGATTGTTTTAGCTTACAAATAATTTTGTTCAATAATGCACATGCGTGTGCATTTTTTCTTGCTTTAATAGACTAGTTATTTTTTAATTTATAATATTAATCATGAAACTAATTAGCGACAATCGAAGAGGCTTACATGGCTTTAAGATAGTTGAAAAATATGAAGTAGGAATAGTTTTAGCTGGTTGAGAAGTTAAATCTGCTCGTGCTCAAAATGTCAATTTAATTAATAGTTATTGCTTCTTTAGAAAAAATGAATTATGACTTTGCGATGCTCACTTTAAGAAATATATGTTACTTAAAGTTAATGAAACTCAAGATCGCAAACTTTTAATGCATAAAAATGAGCTAATTAGATTACATTCAAAACTAGATAAAACACCTAGCGCAACTATTAAGCCAGTTAAGATTTATTTTAATAATCAAAGTAGAATAAAGCTTGAAATAGCTTTGGTTATTGGCATGAATAAACATGATAAACGCGAAGATATAAAGAAAAAAGAATCAAATAAGATTCTGAAGAATGTTCAAAAGGAGTATTTGAAGTAATACTTCTTTTTAATAATTTGTAATTATTATTTCTTCTCCATAGCGTTTATTACCGTTGCTATTTATAGATCTATGAATTTTAACTATTTCTTTTCTATATTCTTTGTATAGTTCATTAATTAATGGAGTATTGTAGTTAGTAAGCATAAGGTAACAACCGCGCTTATCAAGTTCTTTAAATAGATTGCTAAGTCTTATATGATCTTCTTTTGAAAACTTAGTATATGTATAAGAGTTAAATGTATCAGGTTTTAATAAATCGTATGGGCTATCTAAAAAGACAAAATCTCCTTGCTTTGCTGTTTTTAAAGATTCTTCAAAATCTACTGAGGTTATTGTTTTATTTGGAGAATTTAAGTAATTATGTATATCTAAATATTTTCTTTATCGTATGAACTTCCATTGTTCTTGTTGTTAAATAGAACATTAAACAAGCCATGCGAATTAACCCTGTATAATCTGTTAAAACAATGCTTATTTAGATACACGAATAAGCTTGCCATTTCAATATCTAATTCATTAAGTTGCATCTTTTTATTGAATATTTTTCTGTATTCTAAATAATTATTCTTGGCAACGTTGTAGCTAGTTTGGCCGTCATATCTATTAAGTTTGTCCATAAACTCATTAGCATTATATTTAATAGTTTTATATACATTAATTAGTTGTCTGTTGATGTCATTAATAAATATTGTTTTAGGTTAAATACGAAATAAAAGAGCACCTCCTCCAACAAAGGTTCATAATAATCATTGAATTTTGGTGGAAGTTTAGAGACCAATTTTTCTAGTAATTGTGTTTTACCACCTGCTCATTTTATAAATGGCTTCATATATTTTCCTTTCAATATTTATTATCTAGTTTTATTATATTAAACTAATCCATAGGCAAAAATGTTAATTAAAAAACAAAAAACTTGCGTGTGCAAGTCTTATTTGTCTTTATTATCTTGATAAATGATTTGAGGTTTAAATACTTCACCTGTTCCTCTCACCACAACGTTGTTACTTTGTGGTGTAGGACTTCCAAATAATAATTTATCGATTCTAATGCCTATTTCAACATAGTCAATAAAGATTTTTGCTTTATATCTACGTTGGTAGTCATAAGTTGTTACCCAGCCTATATCTGTAAGCAATAAATTCTTATCATTAGAAGAAATTAATGAACTAAATACGGAGTGAGTACTTGAAACAACATTAACATGATTTTTAACATTTAATTTACTTAAGAAATCTTGAACGTTGTTGTAATCATTAGTTTTAATAGGCCAGATTTCATATTGAATATTTTGTTTTTCACATGCAGCTTTAAAACCATTTTTTCTAAATTCTTTTTCATGAGCAGTAAGTTTTTCATCTTCAGCAAAAATGATTTTTTCTTTTAATGGGTTTTCAATATATTGAATAAATTTGTGAGTTAAACTATTGAAAGCAGCTTCTTCATCGATTTTAATTCAATGAATACCTTCGACCTCTTTACCATAAACTAAAATGTTTGAATGGAATGAAGTTGAAGTTATATAGTTTGTAATTTTGTTGTCATCGTCATCTGGTAAAAAGAAAACTATTGCTCCAGGTTTTCATGATGAGACATATTTTATAGTTTCGATATAAGAAGCTGAGTCGTTAGGGGAGTGAGTAATAATAACTTTATAATTTCCTTTTATTGCACCTTGTTCAATACCTTGAATAATGTAACTATATTCTTGTCTATATCATTCTGGCACAATAACGAAAATTGATGAGTCACGGCCTCTAATCAACCTTGCTCCATGATTTGGAAAGTAACCATGTTCTTTAACGATGGCTTCTATTTTAATTTTGGTGTTTTTAGAAATATATCCATTATTATAATAACGGCTAACCGTACTAATCGATACCCCAGCTAATTTCGAAATATCTTTATAGGAGAAATTTTTCATATATTTATTATATATAAAAAACTAAATTATGAAAATTTCCACAAAGAAATTTGCTTGTAAATTTTTTAGTTAATTTCAAGAAGCTATTATAAATGCAGAACGTGCCTAGCTTAAAAGCAAAATTTCTAAAAAAAATGACTTTTGATATAATAATCTCGTCAGTGAAATAGTAACCTTGTAATCTGGTCAGGACAGAAATGTAGCAGCCACATCGAGAAGTGCTATGTTTGCTGACTTTTTTATTTTAGATTTTAGATAGATTAAAATATATTTATATCAATTAGGAGGAATTATGGATTTAGATTACTATGAAGTTTCTGCTACTTTTAAAGGTGAACAAAAAGTACTTTGAAAAATAGGAGAGTTAGATAATAAATATTTATGCGTAATAATTGAAGCAACCGATAAAACAACTTCAACTGTTGATATAAACAAAGCTTATTTAATAGCTAAAAATGTTTATGATCATGCAGCTAATTACAAAAAACTTGAAGAAATAAATAAGATTTTTGATCCTATTAAAAAACGTATTTATGCTTCAATAAGAAATAAATTATCTACTGAGCCAGCTAATTGTACATTAATAAAAGTTCTTGAGAATTCAGATGGTTCATTATCAAATGAAATCTTTAGAACTAATAAAGGTTTGTTAGCGCGTGATACTATTAATGAATTAATTCTTAAAGATGGTAAATTATTAATTTCTAATAACAATTTAACTAATAGTATTGTTAAATAAAATAAGTTTATAAAATGTTTCAAATTTACTAATCTATCTATTAGATAGCCTTAATAGTAAAAGATGAACTTTTTTATTTACCTCTTTTTATCTTTTTAAAATAACTGCTTTTAATAAATGTATAATTTTCAATATTAAGTGTTAATGGAATGAGGATGCTAAAAATGAATATATCAATTACTTTTGTTGCTCAAAAATTAAATTTAAAAGAAAACCAAGTTGAAACAGTGCTTAAGTTGATGGAAGAAGGCGCTACAGTACCTTTTATTGCTCGTTATCGTAAAGGTGTTACAGGTGGCTTAGATGAAGAAGTTATTCAACAAATAGCTGAAATGTATGAATACAATGTTGAATTAAATAAACGTAAAGAAGCTATTATCCAAATATTAAAAGAAAAAGGCTTATTAACCCCTGAAATTGAAGCTAAATTAAAAGAAGCTTCAACTAAAAGTGAAGTAGAAAATATCTATGAACCATTTAAAGTGGGTAAAAAAACTAAAGCTAGTGATGCTATTGCTTTAGGTTTAGAACCTTTAGCTAAAGCTATTATGGAAGCTGCTGACGAAAAGTTTAATCCTTTCAAAGAAGCTGAAAAGTACTTAAATGAAAAAGTGCCTACAGTAGATTTTGCTATTAAGCAAGCTAAATTTATTATTAGTCAAATTATGTCTCAAGATCCTTCAACTCGTGAATATGTCAAAAAACAAATTTACGATTTTGGTTATATTGAAACAAAGTTAAAAAATGCTGAAATTGATGAAAAACAAGTTTTCAAACAATATTATGAATATAAAGAAAGAATTAAATTTATACCAAATCACCGTGTTTTAGCGGTTACCCGTGGTGAAGATTTAAAAATACTTTCTTCTTCAATGAGCTACAATGAACAAAAAATTATGTATGACTTGAATAATAAATATTTTAAGATTAAAAGAACCGGAAAAATTATTTATGATTCATTAAAAGATGCTTTAGATCGCTTGATTTACCCTTCAATTGAAAGAGAAATTAAAGCTGATTTATTTGAAAGAGCAGAAAAGGAAGCTATTCATCTTTTTGCTGAAAATCTTGAGAGCATGTTGCTTTGACCCGCTGTTAAAAACAAAACTGTTATGGCTATTGACCCAGCCTTTATTAATGGTTGTAAGATTGCTATCTTAGATCCTAATGGTAAGTTTTTAGCTAAAAGTATTATTTTTCCTAATACTCATAAAGATAATGAACCATCTAAAAAAGTTGTTAATGATCTTTTAGATAGATACCCTTCAATTAATACTATTGTTATAGGTAATGGAACTGCAAGTAGGGAAACAGAAAACTTCATTTCTAATTTAATTAAAGAAAGAAGAGCACAAGAACCTAGCAGAAATATTCAATATGCTATTGTTTCAGAAATAGGGGCTAGTGTTTATTCAGCTTCTAAAGTTGCTATTGAAGAATTTCCTAATTTAAGTGTTGAAGAACGCTCAGCTATTAATATAGGTCGTAGATATCAAGATCCACTTAATGAATTAATTAAAATAGACCCTAAAGCTATTGGTGTAGGTCAATATCAACATGATGTTAATCAAAAAGAATTATCAAAAGCCTTGGAATTCAAAGTTGATAAAGTAGTAAACATGGTTGGAGTTGATTTAAATTCAGCTACTAAAGAAATACTTGGTTATATATCTGGTTTATCTTCAACTTTAGCTAAAAAAATTATTGATTATCGTGAAAAACATAAATCATTTAAAACTCGTGAAGAATTGAAAGAAGTTAAAGGTTTAGGTGATAAAGCTTATGAACAATGCGTCGGTTTTTTAAGAATACATGATTCTAAAAACTTCTATGATCGTACTTCAATTCACCCCGAAAGTTATTTCTTAGCTCAACAAGTTGTTGATAAATTAAATCTTGATTTAGCTGATGTAGATGCAAAAATAGTTAAAGAACAGGACGCTAAAAAATTAGCTAACGAATTTAAATCAAACGAATACGATATTCAATTAATTTTGGACTCATTAGTCAACCCAATGAAAGACATCCGTGAAGATAAAGCAGGATACATGCTTAAAGATGATGTATTAAATATCGAAGATATTAAAGAAGGTATGATTTTTGATGGAACTATCTTAAACATAACTGATTTTGGAATATTTGTTTATATTGGTATACCTAAATCTTCAGTTTTAGTTCATATAACACATATGAAAAAAACTAAAGACGAATATATTAAACATCCTTCTGAAATAGTTAAAACTGGTGACAATGTAAAAGTTGAAATTATCGAAATAGAAAAAGACAGAAACAGAATTCAAGGAAGATTGATAAGAGATTAAGCACTTGCGAGTGCTTTTTTCTTTTTATATTACAATAATTAGTTTGTACACAAAATATTGCCATATGATGCACATATAATGGCACATAAAGTGTGTTTTACTACATATGTTTAATTTTATGTGTATCAAATTATGCTAAAATGATGTATATATAATGATGCAGAAAGGAATATGATGAAACTATTTGATTACAAAAATAATTATCCTAAAACTCTAACGCCAGAAATAGTAAATTTATTATGCCAAATAGAAGCTATCAAAAGAAAGAACAGAGTCCTATTTATCTTTAGAAAATAAAGAAAATTCTGAATTATTTATAGCTTCGAAATTTAATAGTATTTGGAGTTCAAACAAAATAGAAGGTATTTATACAAGTGAAAAAAGATTTACTCAAATTATTTCTAATGGTTTTGCCCCAATAAATAAAAGTGAAGAAGAAATT
>CAMQBE010000017.1 GCA_946998935.1 uncultured Mycoplasma sp.
CTTTAACTCATACAGCAATACCACATCCTAAAAATGAAGTGTTTGTATTTCTATCATATGCTGTAACTTCAATGGATGGATTAACAACTTTTAATGTTCTCATAAATGAGGTTCCAGCGTGGTTTGCACCAATAACAATAATTTTCATATAGTCTCCTTTTAAAACTAAATTGTTATGGATATATAATGCATAAACAACTTAGTTAATTAAATTTTATATGTAGATTCAGCAATAATGGCATTTACTTTTTTAATTTCCGCAAAAAATTTAAATAAAAAATTGAGAACCCACTTAAGTTCTCAATCACAAAAGCGAGCTTTCACCCACTTTAATTTTTTTATTAGAAAACAGAAATTTTTGCACCTAATTGTAAGAATACTAAAATGTCAATAATAAAGATTATTAATGCGACAAGGATAACAAGAGAAATTCCTACTCATGCAACTGTATCAGATTTCTTTTGATTAATTACATATGCTTGTTGCAAGTAAGGGTCATAAGCACCTGTTTCGTATCCGAATTCAGGTCCATACATTGCTAATTGTCCACCTTGTTGGTAAGGAACAATTGGATTTCCATATGGGTCATATGCTTGTTGTGTATTTGGATCGTAAGCTTGTTGTTCAGGTCCATAATAACCTTCTGGAGATGGTTGTTGAGGTTGGTCTTCCATAGGAGGAACTGGTTGTTCCGCATTAATTGCAGCTGCTTGTTGTGTAGCTTCTTCTTTAGCAGCAGCAATTTGTTCGGCAGCCTGTTCTTTAGTTTTATCTAATTCTTCTTTTAATCTATTAACTTCTTCTTGATTTTGGTTTTTAAGAGCATCAATTTCTTCGTTAACTTTCATAAAGTCAAATTTCTTGTTTTCAAGTTGGTCTTGCAAACCTTTAATTGTTTCTTCTGAAGCTAATTTTTCATTTTGTAATTCTTGAATTTTAAGTTCAAGAGATGCCTTAATTGAGTTGAGGTCAACATATGATGATTGACTCTTTTTCTTCATTTCAAGTTCTTTAGGGAAATAAGTTGCACGATCTGAAATTAATACAAAGTCAATTGTTGGAACTCTTTTTGCTAAAGCGGCTTTGAAAGGCTCACGAGATAAATATGATGGGTGAATACTAAATTCTTTACAAATAGCGTCGTATGATTCTCCACCATCAAATTTTGAAATGTTAGGAATGGTTAATAATTTCTTTTCTGTACCTTCTTTAACATTTTCTTGTTCAATAACTGCTAATTGACCGCCAAAAATAGCTTTGTCATTTTGGAATCAAATGTAAACTTCATCCGGTTCGCTCAAGAATCAATCAATAGCATCAGCACGAGTTTGGAATTTAGCCAAACCTGCTTCGATTTTAGGGTGTTTTAATAATCAAGGATATTTTTCGTCTTGATCTGGTTGGTATAACAATGTTAATCTTTTCATTGTGTCCTCTTTCTAATATAAATATGTTTTCTAATAAATTGATAATTTATATTTTTAATTATAACTTAAAAAGTAACATTTATGCATTATTGATTCTATTAAAATACAAATTTTATTATTATGCATAGTTATTCACATATTTATTAACAATTTTGTAGGCAATTTTATTTTTTTCAACTATACACTACATCGTTAGGTTAAATTTCACAAAAAGAAATACTTAATTATATAATTGAACAAATGAAAAAAATATATGTTTGTGGGCCTACAGTTTATAACGATGTACATATAGGCAATATGCGCCCAATATTAACTTTTGATTTAATGCTTAAAGGTCTTAGAGAAACTAAGACTCCTTTCAAGTTTATTCATAATATCACAGATATTGATGACAAAATCATTAAAAGAGCTATTGATTTAAAGACAAGTGAAAAAGAAGTTTCAACTAAATACATGAATCTTTATTTTGAATTGCTAAAAATGTTAGATATTGATACTGTAAGCAAGTTCGAAAAAGTTACAGATAACATGGAATTAATTATTAATTTTATAAATGAATTAATCAAAAGTGGCAATGCTTATCAAGATAAAGACGGCAATGTTTGATTTGATGTTAAAAAGAACGAGAAGTACTATGGAATAGTGTCAAAACAACAATTAAACAAAATGAATTTTGATGATGAAATTAATGAAAATAAACATTTTAAAGCGGATTTTGCTTTATGAAAAAAAACTAATGTTGGGATTAAATTTAATGCTCCTTTTGGAGAAGGTAGACCTGGTTGACATACCGAATGTGTTGTTTTAATAAATAAACATTTTAAAGGCCAAACTATTGACATTCACGGCGGAGGAATGGACTTAACTTTCCCCCATCATGAAAATGAAAATATACAACATTATGCTTTATATAAAAAGCCTTTAGCTAACCAATGATTTAGATGCGGGCAAATTAACCTCGAAGGTGTAAAAATGTCTAAATCATTAGGCAATATTATTCTTGCTAAAGAATTTATTGAAAAGCATGGTCCAAGCGTTTTAAAACTTATAATTTTGAGTTCTAAAATCAGTACTCCAATTAACATCACAAATGAGTTAATTTCTAACATGAAAACAATAGAAATGAAGTATCAAAAGCTAATTTTTAAGTTTTTAACCACATTTAATGATTTTTTGAAAGAAAAAACTCAATTTAACAAGGATGATTACCAAAAAATCATGATTGCTTTATCAAATGGAGATTTTGCTAACTATAACTTTTTGATTAACGAGCAAATTAAAAACTTCAACAAGAATAAAGATTTAGCAACTGCACAATTAATTTATAAAGTGCTTTCAATTATACACCCTGAAATTACTAACAAAAATAGATACACTGAAGCTTTGAATGATTTTTCTAAATGAACTATAGAAGTGACTAAAAAGAATTATCAAAAGGCAGATGAAATAAGAGAAAAAATGATTAAAGAAGGTTTTTATTAACAATAAAAATTGTTATTTTTTTATAACTTTTAAGGAGATAAGATATGGAAAAATTATTTATGTGCGGGAGAAACTCAGTTGAAGATGCTCTTAAAGCTAACCTCCCTTTAGAATCTATTTCTGTCAACTCAGTTGCTCTTGCACAAAAAATACAAAACTTAACAAACATTCCTGTTAAAGTAAAAGATAAAAGTTTCTTTGCTAAATATGAATCTGAAAATCATCAAGGTATTATTGCCTTCTTAAAAGATTTTCCTATTTATGACTTAGAAACAATTGAAAGAGACAAACCTAACAACGTATTAGTTCTTGACCATATCCAAGACCCACATAATCTTGGTTCTATAATTCGTAGCGCTAACGCAGCTGGTGTTCACCACATTATCATGTCAAAAGAAGGCAGTGTTGGTATAACTTCAACAGTTCTTAAAGTTGCTTCTGGCGGATTTATAGGTATGAAAATTATTAAAGTTAATAGTATTCAAGCTACGCTAAATAAACTTAAAAAACGAAACTTTTGAGTTTATGCTTCTGCATTAGATAAAAGTGCTATGCCTTATAATAAAACTCCATATAATCGCCCATGTGTTTTAGTTGTAGGTAATGAAGCTAATGGTGTTTCTAAATCAGTTTTAAATGAGGCAGATCAAATTATCTATATACCGCAACATGGTTCTGTACAGTCTTTAAATGTTTCAGTCGCAACAGGAATATTACTTTTTGAACTGTTAAAGGAATAAGTAAATGAAATTTAATACATTCGACTTTTTAGTAGATTCAAAGCCCAATGAGCTTGAATCTTTTGTAAAAAACGCGAGTAACAAAGAATTAATAAAACTTATCAATTTTAAATATAAAGACGATTTGCTAGCTATAGCCCGTAGCGTAATCGTCAAAGTCCCTTTTGTACCTATTGACTCTTTTGACCTATACAATGATACATTGCCTTTACTAACTCAAACCATAAGAGTTTTTGAAGCTAATAGACATAAATCCTTTTCTGCTTTTTTAACAAAAACAGCAAAATATATTTTTTGTAATCAAATTCAATTTTGATTGAGAAAGAAAAGAATACATAATTCATTAATGATTCCAAATGAAGAATTGCATTATATTGCTGATAAAAGCATTCAAAATAAATTCGACAATTATATATCCCATATCGACACATCTAATTTTCTTAAAAACCTATCTAGTGGTGATATAGGTAAATTAAGAATGATACTTATTGATTCACAATTTGATAATAATCGAGTCACACAACAAAAACTAAATCATTACAGACAAGATATATATTCAAAAATTAATAATTGGTTTTCATATGAGTAAAATACTAGAAATAAGTTTCAATATTAAGCTTAGTCTAATATTTTACTTTTTTTAAATTTTAATTATAATATACACATGCAAAAAAGGAAAGTGACGTTAAGTTGTGAAATTTGTCAATCATTAAACTACATGACACCAAAAAGTTTAAGTAGTGCAAAAAGAATTGAAGTAATGAAATTTTGCCCTAAATGTAACAAACACACACTTCATAAAGAGGAAAAATAATGGCTGGACTAGAAGAAAAAAACCCATGAGTTAATGTTCAAGAAAAAGCTGAATCTGAACAACAACTTGATAAAAAACCTAAAAAGAAACCAAGACAAAAAAAATATTACTTTAGAAGGTTTGTGAAAGAAATTAAAAGAGTTAAATGACCTTCACAAAGACAAAATTGAATTAGTTTCTTTCAAATAGTTATATTCACAATTGTTTTTACTGCTTGCGTTGTCCTTTTTGCCACACTTATTGGATGAATATTCACAAAATCAAAAGTTAATTAAAAGGAGTCAAAATGGAAAAATTTATGTGATACATGATCTCAACAGTCACAGGCAAAGAAGACCTTGTTGTTGAAGCTTTAAAGAACCGTATTATTAGTGAACAAGTTGAAGACAGCTTCGATAATGAAGCTACAGAAGAAGGAGCTTTTAAGATATTTAAAAAGCCTACTTTGACACCTAAAGAAGCTGAAAAGAAATTAAAAGGTGAAGAGTATAAAGTTAAGTATGTAAACATGTATAGTGGCTACATCTTTATCAAAATGGACATGACTGATAAGGCATGATTCGTAGTACGTAATACTCAATATGTAACTGGTTTAATTGGTTCTTCAGGCAAGGGGGCAAAACCTACTCCTGTTTCAATTTTAGAAATCAAAAAATCATTTGAAAAAGAAGCAAAATTCGCAAGAGATTTTGCTGAAGGAAAAATCCAAAACAAGTTTGCTATAGGTGAAATAGTAAAAATTACTGATGGTCCTTTTAAAGGTAATAGTGGTAAAGTCCTTGAAGCTAATGACAACTCTCACAAAGCAACTATTGAACTAGAATACTTCGGTAAAAAAACTCCAACTGACTTTGATTATTCTGCGCTTGAAAGCGAAGAAAATTAATAATTCAAGAGCTAACTTTGTGTTAGCTTTTTATTTGCTTTTGTATTGTTTTAGAATCAATTTTATATACAATTTTTATATGATTATCCTTAAACAAAGATAGTCAGTGAATTGTATATACAAAAATTAAAAAAGGAGACTCAATGAGTTACGAATTTAATAGTACCTTCGGACTACAAATTTTTGGAGAATTTTTGGGTACATTAGTACTTGTTCTTATTGGAAACGGTGCATGTGCTTCAAATAATTTTAAAAATGCTTTAGCTAAGAAAAATGGTAGTAGTTGGTTATTAATTGCTGTTGGTTGAGGTCTAGCTATTTCTGTCGGTGTTATTATTGCTAATGCCTTTAGAGCAGCTGGAGCAATTAACCCTGCAGCAACAATATTTTTCTATATTTCCGACATCAATTATGTTGCTAATATCGGAGGAAAAGAAGCTGGAATATTTACTTTCCAAGCAATCTTAATAATGATTGTTCAATTGCTAGGTGCAATACTCGCGCAAGTATTACTTTATTCATTAATGTGAAATCATGTTAAAGAAAATCCTTCAGCAGCAGTTAAAGGTGCTGCATGCACAGGCCCAGCAACTGAAAAAACTTTAGGTAAAAGCTTCGGCATTGAATTTATAGGTACATTATTATTACTCGGCGTTGTATGAGGCCAAACTGTAGCAGGCGTTACAGTTGGGCCATTATGACCATCATTATATGTTTTAGTGGGTGCTTTATGTTTAGGTTCAGTTACTGGATTTGCAATTAACCCAGCTCGTGATTTAGGACCAAGAATTGTTTACTACATCATAACAAAAATGAAATTTAAAGATCTTTTTGCTGAAGAAGCAGACCTTGTTAAAGCTGATTTTAAATATGGATTCTTAGTTCCTATTTTAGCGCCTATGTCAGCAGGTATTGCACTTGCATTATTTGCATTTATACCAAACATTCATATTGTTTCTGTTGTAGCTTAATAGCTTGAATGAACACAACTTCGGTTGTGTTTTATTTATTTTATAAATAAGATAAAATTAATATATAAAAATTAAAGGAAATGAAATGGACAATCAAGCACGAACAAATACTGTGTCAGTTAAAGACTACAACACAACACAAAATAACACAGATAATTTATTAAATTGTTTTAATAAGTTTGGGGAAAAACAGTAATTTTGTTGATTCTTTCATTGAAACGATTAGCGATGCCGAAAAGGCTAATAATGACAACAACAAAGATGCCGAAAAGGCTAATAATGACAACAACAAAAATCTCGCAACTAAAGATTGATTTGCCAAGACTAAAACATTGTACAAAGCATCTATTGAAAATAAAAACATTAAAAACATAGCTTTTATAGGTAAAAAAGCATGAAATACTACAGAACTTGTTAATTATTTAAATAAAACTAACCACCGTAATTATAAGATAGGTAGAGAAATAATAGATATTTCATTAATTAATACCGACACCAAAAATCAAGAATCAATAGGAAAAGCTATTTGAGGTCAACTAAAATATAAAAACAACTCAAATACTAAAAAACGCAAGGCGTTAGTAATTTTTGGACTAGTATTTTTTTTCTTTAGTGGTTTTGTTGTTTCTACTTCAATTATTTTCATTCATCCTTTACCCAAGAATTATTTCTCATGCTGATGATTATAATTTTAATTACAATGTCATAAATACTTTTAGCAATTTATTAATAAATAATAAAACATTTGAAATATTTTATATTTGCACTTTTATTGTTCTGACATTAGGTGTTCTAATAACAACTTTTATATTGGCTTATCTTAAAAAAATAAAACTTAAATTTAAGGCTAAGGATAGCGAAATAGAAATTAGTAACCCTGAAAACTTTATCGAAAAAAATATAGATTTGTTTGTTAAACAAATAATTTACTTAAAGCCAAGATTTGTTATTTTTAGAGATATTGATTTAGATGAAAAATGAACTACTTTATTCCAATTAAAAGAAATTTCACAACTAGTTTCTAATACCTTGAAAAATATTAATTTCATATATGTAATTGATGACGACATTTATTATAGTAATTATGGACAAAACTTATTTGATATAACTTTTACAACAATTCCACTTGTTACTACTTTAAACATAACTTATTTTGTTAATAAGTTCCTCGCTACTAATAATGAAAAAAATAATGGGGGTTATGAACTAGACAAAATAATATATGGTTTGAAAAATTCTAATTTTGAAAAACCAATTTACTCCTCAGCACCATGGTTACAATATATCAACACTATTCAAGATTTAAAAGGTTTTTTAAATTATTATTACTCTCAATCTGCTTTAAATAAGAATTGATTAATCCCATCCGACGATAATGAACCAACATATAACTGCAATAAAGTTGTTAGTGTTTCAAATTTATCTGCATTGCTGGTAATTTATAAGCAAAAATATCTTAAGGATTTTGATGATTTTTATTATAAGATGGGTAATTTGTATTGATTTTTTAAAAAATTCGACACTGAATCGCAAGCTGTTGATAATCAAAAACATGAACAAATAATTCCTGATGAACAACAAAAAATATTAAATAATATTCTTGATGAAACTAAAAAATGTGTTTCTGACAACCAAAAATATTACGACTGCATTATGCATTTGGTATCTTTCATTATCTAATTTGATTAAATGACAAGCTTGCAGGTTTGATATGTACTTTTAATAATAGATAAGTGAGTATACATCAAACTTTATTAATTTTGTTTGTACCTTTGTTATTATTTAATGAATGGTCGTATCGCTTTATATGTGTTAATGTATGTTAAAGATGTTCAACAAAAATGAAAAAAACGACTATCTGAAACAAATAGATATATTTGAAACAAATAATAAAACTAAAAACGACTAACGCATACATTTTACTTGTTAAGTGTTTGTGGTGTGCTTCATAACAATTTTTGCTTTTATTATTTTGCCATTTTCTTTAGGTCTCTAAATGTATGTAATTAGAATTTACATACTTAAACTAAACAGCGCTTTAATATTTCTTTTAAAATTACCTAGTACACATTAGTTAAATATTTAGGAATTTTAGTAAAAGAATATAACCTTTATAAATAAGGAGAATAAATATGAAAAGAAAATTATTAGCGTATACAACGCCTTTTATTATTGCAACCCCTATAATAAGTACTGTTAGTTGCCATAGTAACAACAAGCCAACAGAAACTATAAATCATAAGTCTGTTATAGATTCTTTTTCTATATCTTTAATAGATAAAGCTAAATTATTATCATATTGAGACAAAAAGAACTTTAAACTCAAAGACACATTGCCAAAAAACTATAGTTGAAAAATAAAAAATATAGAAACAGACACTTCTTTACCTAGATATCTATGTAGAAAAGCTAAAGTTAATGTAGAACTTCTATACAAAAATAAAGCTTGTGGAAAAAAGTTTTGATTTTGATAACATAAAACTTGATGTAGAACAAGCTATCAAAAAAACAACGATTGAATTAATATTTGAAGCGACAAATAAAGATGAATCTACAATTGGGCCAAGCGAATTAATATACAAGGCTGATGGAATAATAATTCCGCAAAACCTACTTGTTGTTGACAATTGGAATAAAAATAAAGCTACTAAAAATGGCTATTTTACTTGTACATTCTGTTATCAAGATGAGCAATATAATAACACCTCAAGTAATGTGACACTTACAACGCAAAATCATTTTGCTTGACCCCTCGAACATTTTTTTACAAACTATTTAACTCCAAATTTAAATGATAGAGAATTGAAGGCATCCTAACATACAACTTCAGATCAGCTTGCCGATAAATTAAAAGTTTTGCATCCTAAAAATATTCCTGAGTTTTACAAAGTAACAATTTTGAAAACGACAGAAGATGATATCAAAATTAATTCTATTATTTATAAAATAAAAATACAATACACCGATC
>CAMQBE010000018.1 GCA_946998935.1 uncultured Mycoplasma sp.
AGGGCGATGCTCTCCCAACTGAGCTAATTCTCCATGGTAGTCTGTACGGGAATCGAACCCGTGCATGCATGGATGAAAACCATGTGTGTTAACCGCTTCACCAACAGACCATAATGGCGCCGATCATAGGGTTCGAACCTACGACCAACTGGTTAACAGCCAGCTGCTCTACCACTGAGCTAGATCGGCACGTGCGATATGCCTAAATATTATATAATAATTTAATTTTTACCTAATATTTTTTTATCTTGTTTTTTCTACCTATTTTATAGTCTAAAAAGTCAAAATTGCTTTTGATTTTTTATGCATTTTAGAGCTTTTAACTATATTAAAAAATCGCTTGAACAGCGATTTGTTGGTATCTCATTAAGTTTTAAACTTAATTTGTTTTTTAAGATAAATGGAGGAAATGAGGGGAATCGAACCCCCATTATCGCCTCGGCAAGGCGGCATTTTGCCATTAAATTACATTTCCATGCTCTACTATTATAATAACTTTTGAAAAATATAAAAGAAATTTTTTATATCCAAAAATAGTTATAATAGCATGCAAAAATTATTATTTATTAATTGCAAATTCAATTAATGTGTCGATTAAAACACCTTGTGGTTTACCTTTTAAATCTGCGGTTCCTGCTACATCACAGTGAATATAAGGAACATCATTTGTAAATTGTTTTAAGAACATAGCAGCAGTATTACAATCTGAAATTTCATCATTATTGTAATTATTTAAATCAGCAACTATTGAAGCTTCATTAGGTTCATGAAAATCTTTGTGCAAGGGCATTCTTCAAACTTTTTCATGTGCTTCTTTAGCACTTTTTTCAAAAACTTTTCAATCATTATCTTCAGTAGCATAAATTCCTGAATAACTTGTGCCTAGTGCTCTAAGAATGGTGCCTGTTAAAGTAGCAACATCAACTAAAGTTGTTGCATGTAGTTTTGTAGCTCCATAATACAAACCATCAGCTAAAACTAATCTACCTTCAGCATCTGTGTCAGTAACTTCAACACTTAAACCGCTCATTGATTCATAAACATTTTCTGGTAATGAAGCATCGCCATCTAGACGGTTATCAGTGATACACATAATTGCAGCTACATTTTTCTTAACTTTTAATTGAGCTAAAGTTTTAACAGTATAAGCAACTATTACAGAACCAGACATATCATATTTCATGCCTTCCATATGGTAACCTTTAGTATTAACTCCACCAGTATCAAAGGTTATACCTTTACCTACATAAACAATTTTTTCTTTGCTACTTGGATCGCCATTATATTCAATAACAACTACACGAGGCTCATAGGTTGAACCTTTATTAACTGAAATAATTAAACCCATATGCAATTTTTCAATTTCTTTTTTGTTCAACACTGCAACTTTTAGATTCTTTTCGGTCTTAAAGTCTTCAACAATATATTTAGCTAAATCTTCAGAAGTACAATAATTTTCTGGCATAACTTGTAAGTTGCGAATCCTGTTTCTATTGTTAGCAATTAATTCAAATTTATCAGCTAATTCTTTATGTGAATCATCTTTAAATAAGAATGAAAAATCTGTTTTTTTAGCTACTTCTTTTTTCTTATTAAAAAGAACTGCTTGATAAAAAATAACTCTTGAATAGAAAGCTTTCATAACATCAGCTATTTCTTAATCTTTGTAGATAAAACTTTCAATATCAATTTGATATTCACGATTATTAGTTGTAATTTTAGTATCTATTAAATTAACTAGTCCATCATAGTTTTGTGATTTTTTATCTATGCAAATATAAGCTTCTTTTTTGTCTAAAAATTCGGTAATTTTACCTGCTTTATAGTTTAATTGGTCAATTTTAATATTTTTAGAATTACCTTCATAAAACGCTTTTAAAAGAATTTTATTATCTCTTTTTGTTGTATAAAACTTATTCATTTTTTAACCTCCATAAAATATATGTTTTTATTATATCATTAAGGTTTGAAAGAAAAGAGAATTGAGAATAACAAGCTAAAAGCGATAATCTTTTCCATTTTTAGAAAAAAAATAACAAAAATGCGTAAAAGAAGTTATATAAGCAAAACTTATATAATTTAATTATCAAATACAAGGAGAAAAAATGAAAAATTAAAACTCTTGACTACATGTTATTCCTTTTGATTTGGGTTTTAATTTCTACAATGAAACCGTAATCAAAGATACAAGTTTTTATGCAGTAGAAGCTTTTACTAAAGAAATAGAAAACTATTGCAATAGTCTAAAACTAATTTTTGAAAAATATTGAACTGAAAACAAAGATAACTTTAAAATATCTAACTTTTTTTACAAGGAATGAAGCAATTTGCAAAATAAAGTTTAATGCTAATTTAGCATGCTGAATATTAATAAATGGTATAGGAATTTTTGTGCTTCAAATGGTGGCGTAGAATCTCACAAAGCTGGTATAAAAGCTCTTTAAAGACTTATAGGTAATGACAACATAATTACATATAAAATTAATTTTCTAATATAATCGAATTATGAATACTCTAGGTAAAAATATAAATCAAGACCAATTTAAAAACTGAAATTACAAACGTAAATCAACACTAGTGTTGGGTGTTTTTATAATAATTTTTACAAGTTTAGTTTGAATTTCAAATTGATGTTTAAATACCTTAAAAGCTACTACCGCTTTGAATAAATTAGATCAATCAATAATCAAAGAAATGCAAGAACAAAATTTAAATGTTGAAATGATTTCAAGATGTTTTAGAAGCATAATGACTTTTACCTTTATAACAAATTATGCAGCTGGCATTATTATTACTTATTATGCTCACAGACCTCAAAGACTTTCAGCACAAAAAGCATCCTTTTTGGCAACAGCTTATATATCAATAACACTTGTCATCTTTTGAACTTTAATATTCCCTGAGTTTATGACTATAAGAAAAAAAAATACTAATATAGCCTTAGGAATTACAACTTGTTTTGTACATTTTGTTAATCCTACTTTAACACTTATAGCTTTTGGTATAAATCGCAAAAACATTCATATTACTTATAAAAACATTCGCCTTTCATTTATTCCTGTTTTTATATATTATTTATTCGCTTTAGCTTTGTTTTGAATTACACAACCAGTAGCTCAATATTTTATTACAGACGATTTAATGGAATTGAATAAATACGTAGATTCAGATGTTGTTATTTATGGATTCTTAAACTTTAAAGAGCCTTTCTTCTATACTAAAGGAGTTACTTGAATTGTTATCTTATTAAATATTGCTATGTTAGCATCTGTATTAGCAATAGGGCCACTATTTACAATTCTAATCAAATGAATTTTTGGAATTAAGATACCAAAAACAGGTACTAAAATGGACCATTTATGTAGAGATAATAAGCTTGCAAAATAGCTTATTTTTTTATTCATTCTTCTATACTTTACGTTATAATAAAATCAACTTTTAACTTGAATTTAATTTTAATAATATAAATAGGAAGTGTTTATGGAACAACAAATTAAAAAAGAAAATCATATTAATATTTTTGCTTTAGGCGGCTTAGATGAAAATGGCAAGAACTGCTACGTTCTTGAATTCAACGACAGAATATATATTGTTAACTCAGGAACTAAAATTCCTATTAACTCAAATAATGGAGTTGACACTTTAATTCCTTCTTTTGAATATTTAGAAAAACATAAAGACAGAATAGTTGGTATTTTTATAACCGATGTTAAAAACGAGTCATTCTCAGCTTTACCTTGATTATTAATGAAATTGCCTAATATTCCAATTTATACTTCTAACTTCAACAAGATTATGATTTTAGACCGCATTTCTAAATACAAGATAAATATTAAAAGCACACAAATTACAATCTTAAATAAAATGCTTCAAGTAGGTGATTTATTTGTTAGTCCAATTGAATTAGCTGGTTCAATGCCAGGACATATAGGTTTGGATTTTATAACACCAGATGGCGACATTCTATTCATGTTTAATTTTGTTGAAGGCGATTTAGGTATCTATGGCAAATTAAATTTTGAAGAACTAAAAAAACGCTTTACTAAAAGAAATGTAATGGCGCTAATAGTTGATTCAGGTAAAGCCAACTTTGAAGGTAAAGCTCTAGAAAGAATCAATTTACCTGCGGGAATAAAAGAAGTATTTTTAGATGCTAAAGCTAATGAAAGAATTATTGTTGGAGCTTATGACGAAGAAATGGTTTCAATTCACCAAATATTAGATTTAGCCCGTGAAACAAATCGCCCAGTTGTTACCTATGGTAAAACTTATGGCCAAATATTCAGTTTAATTGAAAAAGCTTATCCAGAAATGCCATTGCCTAAATTAATTGATTATAAAACTGCTAATAAAGTTAAAAATGCTGTTATTTTGGTAACAGGCGCTACTGAAAGACTTTATCAACGCTTTATTCGTATCACAGATAATAATGATGTCTTTTTAAAATTGCAAAAAACTGACACAGTTATTATGATTGCTCCGCCTATCAATGGTCTTGAAAGTTTAGAAGCAGTAGCATTAGATGAAATAGCAAGAATAACACCTAAAATTGCTGATGTTTCATCAAGCGAATTCTATCGTCATAGACCAGCTAGACAAGATTTAATAGAATTAGTAAAAGCAATTAAACCTACCTATGTAATTCCTGTCCAAGGTCTTTATAGATATTTACATGATGCAGCTAAATATATTTCAGAAAATACAGAAGTTAAAGAGCAAAATTGCTTTGTTATGCAAAATGGTAAAATTGCTCACTTTATCAATGGTAAATTCGCTACAGGTAAGGGTAAAATAAAAGAAATTGGTGACACAATTATTGATGGTTTTGGTGTTGGTGATATATCAACGGAAGTATTAAATGAACGTGATATTTTGGGCCGTGAAGGCGTTATTATTGTTTCAAGCCAATACAATCCTAAAAAGAAAACTTTAGTTGGAAAATTGCAAGTTAATTTCTTAGGTGTTATTGATAAAGAAGATAAAAAACAAGCTACCGAATTAATTAAAGTTACATTAATGCGTTTAATTGAAACTAAAAAATTTGAGGGCATGAAGGACTTCCAAAATTCAGCCCGCAGTGCTATTAGAAAAAAAGTCTTTAAAACTTTTGATAAAGAACCAATGGTAGTAGTTTCATTTAACCAAGTTTAATTTACTAAATACGCTACATGATAGTGTAAAAAGTTAAAAAATAATATAGTGTAGAAGAAGGCTAAAAAATACCTTCTTTTTTCTTTAAATATTCTCTAAAAATTAGTTTATAATACGTGTTGTTAACACAATAAATTAAAGGAATATATGAAACAATATCTAGATTTACTTGCTAAAGTTTTAAATGAAGGAATAGAGAAAAAAGATCGTACTGGAACTGGTACTATTAGCCTTTTTGGAACTCAAACTCGTTATGACTTGCGCAAAGGATTTCCATTATTAACAACTAAAAAAATGGCTTGAAAATCTATCGTTCATGAATTACTTTGATTCTTAAAAGGGGACACTAATATCAAATACTTAGTTGGCCATAATGTTAAGATTTGAAACGAGTGACCTTATGAAATTTTTAAGAACTCAAAAGATTATCAAAACGAAACAATAGATGAGTTTATTGAGCGTATAAAAACTGATGAAAAATTCGCTAAAAAATATGGTGATTTAGGACCGGTTTATGGTAAACAATGAAGGGATTTTAATGGCGTAGATCAAATTAAAAATCTCATTGAAAAAATCAAGAAAAATCCTTATTCTAGACGTTTAATTGTTTCTGCTTGAAATCCTGCTGATGTAGATAAAATGGCTTTACCTCCATGTCATTCTCTATTCCAATTTTATGTAAATAAAAATAATGAATTATCTTTACAACTTTATCAAAGAAGTGCAGATTTATTTCTAGGCGTTCCTTTTAATATAGCTAGTTATTCATTATTATTATCAATGGTTGCACATGTATGCAATCTTGAAGTAGGTGAATTTATTCATACTACTGGTGATACACATATTTATAGTAATCATGTTGAACAAGTTAAAGAACAACTTTCTAGAAAACCTAAAAAATTACCAACACTAAAATTAAATAAAAATATTAAAAATATATTCGACTTCACAATTGACGATATTGAATTGGTTGATTATGAATGTTATCCAAGTATTAAAGCAAAGGTGGCTGTCTAATGATTAAATTAATAGTAGCAATGGATAAGAATAATCTTATTGGAAATAAAAACAAATTGCCTTGAAATATTAAAGAAGAAATGCAACATTTTCAAAAGAAAACAATGAATAATGCTTTGCTTTTTGGCAAGACAACTTATCAAGGAATCGAAAAACATCTAAAAGATAGAATAATATATGTTCTTTCAGAAAATGATATAAAGGGCGATTGTACTGTAATTCATAATGATAAAGAATTGAAAGAACTTTTTGATAAATACAGAAAATGCTCGGGTGTTTTATATATAGCAGGCGGTAAAAACATATATGAAAAATATTATCAAGAAGCTGAAGAATTAATCATTTCAAGGATTAAAGGTGAGTTTGCTGGAGATGTATATTTAAATATTGATTTATCTAAGTTTAGCCTTTATAAAATTGATGAATACCCTGAATTTTCAGTTGAATACTACATCAAATGTATTGATAAATAATCGAGAATTTCTCGATTTTTTTATTTAGCTTTTTTGACTAAAAGCACTATAAAACAGAAAAATATAAAAATTAGCACCGTTGAAGATGCTAATTAAATCAATCTATAACATGCAAGCTTGACATTGAAGATTTTCTGAGCCTTCAAGAACATCTTGTCTTACACGAATATAGTAAATAGAAGAGCATTTTGATTTAAATGCATGAATATAAGCCAAGTTTAAATCTCTAGTTGTAGCAGTATCTTTAAAGAATAAAGTCAATGAAATTGCTTGATCAACGTGCTTTTGAGCGGCTGCCACAATATCAATAATTGGCATTGGGCCTATTTCATAAGCACCACGTTGATAATACTTCATATTTTCTTTATCAATCTTATAAGCTGGAACATATACACGTCCAACTTTACCTTCTTTTCTAACTTCAACATCGGCTACTACAGGTTGCAAACTTGGAGTACAACTTGAAAGATAACTAATACTACCTGTAGGAGCAACAGCCATTAAGTGTGAGTTGGCTAAACCAGTTTTTTGAATTTCTTTAGCTAAATCAATCCATTCTTTTTGGGTTGGAATATGAACTTTGTGTTTAGCGAAAATTTCTTTAATTTTTGCGCTTTTTGGAGTGTAAGTATCTGCTGATATTTTGGTATATTTATCAAAATATGAGCCATCTGCGAACTTGGTTTTTTCAAAACCATAGAACTTACCTCAGCCTTCTTTTGCTAAACGATTTGAAGCTTTAAAAGCATGATAAGCAAAAGTGTAGAAGAATAAATCGGTAAATTCAACAGCTTCAGGCGAATCATAGTACATTTCATTTACTGCTAGAAAACCATGCAAGTTCATTGCGCCTAAACCAATAGCATGATTATGTGAATTACCATTAGCTACGGTTGGAGCTGATGAAAGATCTGAGTGTGTTGCAATATGGTTTAAAGCTTTAACTGCAACATAAATACTTTTGCCGAAATGATCACCAGATTTCATTAATTTATCAATATTCATTGAGCCTAAATTACATGCAATATCTTCGCCTTTTGTAATATAAGATAAATCAGCACTAAAAGTACTTGGAGTACTTGGTTGAGCAATTTCAGAGCATAAGTTTGACATGATAATACGATGAGGATGAGCGTTACGGTCATTAACAGTATCATCAAATAATAAGTATGGATAACCTGATTCAAAATGCAATTCAGCTATAGTTTGGAAAAATTTACGAGCTGAAATAAATTTCTTATGAATTTTAGGGTTTTTAAGCATATTGTAATATTCCTTAGTTATAGAAATATCGCTCATAGCTTTACCATACACTTTCATAACATCATAAGGTGAGAATAAAGCCATTTCTTCATTTTTCTTAGCTAATTCAAAGGTGATATCAGGAACCACAATACCTAATGATAAAGATTTAATACGAATCTTTTCATCAGCGTTTTCACGTTTAGTGTCCAAGAATTCCATAACATCAGGGTGGTGAGCTGAAAGATAAACTGCACCAGCGCCTTGGCGTTGACCTAATTGGTCAGCATAAGAAAAACTATCTTCAAGGATTTTCATAACAGGTATAACACCACTAGCTTGATTTTCAATGTTTTTAATTGGTGCACCTGATTCACGCAAGTTGGTTAAGCACAAAGCTACACCACCCCCACGTTTTGATAATTGCAAACTAGTTGCAATTGAACGACCAATTGATTCCATATTATCTTCAACACGAAGTAAATAACATGAAATAAATTCTCCTCTTTGTTTTTTACCTGCATTTAAAAATGTAGGTGTAGCAGGTTGATAGCGACCTTCTAATATTTCAGTTAAGACTGCTTTAGCAGTTTTAAAATCACCATTACCCATGAATAAAGCATTCATTAATGCTCTATCTTCATATTGTTCTAAATATTCTGTATCATCAAAACTCTTTAAACAATATGAACTGTAGAATTTTAGAGCTCCCATAAATGAAGGAAATCTAAAATCAAAACTGAAAGCGTATTTCCTTAATTCATCAATTTCTTCAATAGTGTACAAGTTAACAACAGCTTCATCATAATATTGATTTTTTACAAGATATTCAAATCTTTCTTTAGTTGATTTAAACATTCTTGTGTTTGGCAAAACGTGTTTAACTATATAAACTTTTGCTGCTTGTTTATCGTAAGTATAGTCCCCGCGACCACAAGAAAGCAATTTACTTTTGGCATTTAAAGCAATATATTCGTCGTTTTCACCGATATTGCTTAACTTCTTCTTTTCTTCCATACTTAAACCTTTAAAAACTATTTTTTAACAAAAAAGTTTTCTAAAATTTGATTAACGTTTTTAACGTCAGCAGCAGTGCCTAAAAGTTCGAATTGATATAGAAGTGGAACGTTTAATTTTTTAGATAGAATTGTGCCTGCAATAGCAAAAGTATTATTAAAGTTAGTATTACCTGAACCAATAACACCGTAGCAGTGATCTCTATTTTGCTTGTTGTTTAAGAATTTAATAACTTGTTTAGGAACAGCTCCTTCAGTTATTTCGCCTCCACCTGAATAGGTTGGGCTAATTAAAATGTAATCTTGATCAACAGTAATTTCTTCGTAGATC
>CAMQBE010000019.1 GCA_946998935.1 uncultured Mycoplasma sp.
AATGTACTTTGTGGAACTAGCAATGATAATCAAATTTAAATCTTACAAACAAAAACAAAATAAATTACTCCTTAAGATAAATGAATCTAATAAAGATGACATATTTACTAAATTAGATTTATTAGAAAACAAGTTTAATAGACAACGTGATTTGTTAGAAATTAAGCAAACTTATTATCAAAGCAAAATTAATTTGTTAAACGAAATAGATGCTTCTAAATGGAATTATGAACATTATAAAACTAACAAAGCATGAGAATTAAGAGAAGCTAAAAAAGACTTAAAAAATAATAGAATTAATCAAGAAGAATTTAGCCAAAACAAGTTTCAAATAGAAGAATTGGTTAAAAATAAAAAACAAGAATTTCTTAGTTTAATGAAAAATAATAATGAAAAACTTAAAGCATTGAAAATAGAATTTAATAAATCAATGGTGGATGCTAAAAACAATCCAAAACAATATTCTTTTGATAGAGATTCCATTGCTGTTTTAAATGAATCAAAAAAAGCTTTGATTTCAAAAGAAAAACAAGCTTACAAATTACAAACTCAATCAATGTACAGTAAACTAAAATCTATTTCCACTTCTAATGCAGAAACAATTGCCAAGTTTGCCGAAATATCCAAAATTAAAAAAGATTACTTAAACAAAATAGATAGTTTAGGGGTGAACAATCATAAAAATATAAGACTTGAAAGCTCCGCAAAATATAGGATACTTAATAGAAATTACTCAAGCGATACTAATAAAATTGCTGACCAATGAAACAAATATTGTTATATTGAAAAATTAGATTATGCCTTTGGTATAAAAAGTGAAGGAGGCGAATAAAATGCATGAATTTTCGGTAATATTTAATTCAACTCTTTTCTTCTTTTGCATTTTGGCCTTAAGCGCATTAGGCGGTATGTTTAGTGAACGCGCAGGTATTGTTAATATAGGTATCGAAGGTATGATGATCATAGGGGCTGCTGGATATTTGATAGCAACTGACACAATCGGTCTTCAAAATTCAATCGGTCACACGAACTCTATGTTTTTCCAGTTAATTGCCCTACCTGTTGCGGGACTATTTGGAGCATTATTCTCGGTATTGCATGGTTTTGCGACAATAAAACTAAAGAGTGATCACACAATTTCAGGTTTTGCTATTAACTTATTAGCTGTAGGCCTTGCATTAGTTATTATCAAAGCTTTTGGTCATAAAGCAGATAAGCCTATTATGGACATCCTTGAGTTAAAATATGTAGTAGTTATTAAATCTTCTGGCTATGCTAATAAGCTTGAAGTAATGTCACTTAAATTCATTATGACAATTTTAGCTATTGTTATTTCAGGGTTTGTATTATATAAAACTGCATGAGGTTTAAGATTTAGAAGTGTTGGAGAAAATCCACAAGCAGCCGATGTTTTAGGTATAAATGTTAGTGCTTATAAATGACAAGGCGTTCTTATTTCTGGATTTTTAGCCGGCTTAGCAGGCGGAATATTTGTCCAAGAAAACTATAAAAACTTCCAACCAACTGGTGATGTTGATGGCTTAGGATATATAGCTTTAGCAATTATGATAATGGGTCAATGAAGAGTTACACCAATTGCACTTGTTTCACTTGTCTTTGGTATCTTCTATTCATTTGTTACAAATATTCTTGTTATAATGCCTTCACAAGTAAAAATTGCTGAAATTGTAAAAATTCTACCATTCATTTTAACCTTACTGATTGTAGGCTTGACAAGCAAGAACTCTAAGGCTCCGGCTGCGGATGGGTTGGTTTATGACAAGTCAAAACGTTAGAATTAATAATTTCAAAAACTGGTTCGCCAGTTTTTTGTTTACTTCTTAAGATAAACAAAAGCATAATGATAATTTAATCTTTTTAAAACATGGCTAAAATGCCACTCATGGACTCATTATGGCTAAATCAAAAATATAGTGTGGTATGACTATCTTAAATTATGTTGATAATCAATAACCATTGCAAAATAATCAAGTAAATTAAACGGCTTTTTAAGCTATGGGTAGTTTTTTAAAAGTCGCGTTATTTATTTAACATATTTTCTTTTTAGACACTAAAATATGATACAACTTAAGTGTATTAAGAAACAAATATTTATTTTACGCCACTTAAAAAATAAACTATAATGCATATTTATATATTAAATTAGGCACTTCGCGTTACCGGCTTGTTCATTCGCCATCATATCTTAAAAGTGGTTATCATGCATTAAGAAAGAAAAACAATGAACTACGTTCAACAAATAGATAATGAACTAAAAAGAAGTTATGGAATAATAACATCTGAGTTTTTAAGAAATAATAATATTCCCTTTATATATTTAACCCAAAAGGTTAGAAAGGGAGAACTTGAAAAAGTATCTAGAGGAATTTATGTTGCTCCAGATGGTGATTATGACGAATTATATTTTTACCAATTACGCTATAAAAAAGCAATATTTAGTCATTTAACTTCATTGCGCTTGTTAAACGCAACCGAATCATTACCTTACAAGATTTATGTGACTGTTTATGATGGTTATAAATTTAATCACAAGGATGATTCTGTCGAAGTTAAATATGTTCCTAAAAATGTATATAATCTTGGAGTTGTAGAAGTTGAAACGCCTTTTGGCAATAAAGTTAAAGCTTATTCATATGAAAGAACGCTATGCGATTTTCTAAAAAATAAAAAAGGAATAGACCCTGAAACATACGAAAAGACTATAAAAGGATATAAATATTATGACCAAAAAAATATTGGTTTACTTTTAAAATTGGCCAAACAACTTAAAGTATTTAATAAACTTGAAGATGTTGTAGAAATTACTTACGATGACTAAAGAAAAAATTAGATATTTATGTGAGAAATTGGCTAATAAAACCAATATTATTTATAGTACTATTTTTAACTATTTCTTTATTGAATATTTATATAAATTAATCTGGAATACTGGATTAAAAAAGTATTTTGTCGCCAAAGGTGGGTTTCTATTGTCTAATATGGTTGGTATTGATAGACGTGTTACAGAAGATATAGATTTTATGCTGTCTAGAAAAGAAACTATAATTTAGATGAAATAATAAGAAAACTTGATAAAACATTTGCAGAAAATAAAATTGATGAAGTTTAATTTAGTATAGGAAAAATTGAAGATATCAGAACACATGATGAAAATAAAGACAAAAGGCTTTATATTTGAGGCCATTTCGAAAATATACGCGAAAGGATAATAATGGATGTTGTCCCTTGCTACGATGTTATGCCAAAACCTACTACATATACTTATAAATGTTGGTTCAATGATGATTCAATGCCTATTGTTGCAAGTTCTTTAGAAAATATAATCTCTGAAAAAACTTTAGCAATATATAGTTGAGGTGTAGAAACCACCAGAATGAAGGATTATTTTGATTTATTTTTCATATATTCTAATTTAAAACAAGACATTAACTATGATACCTTGGTCGACTCATTATTTTATACTTTCGAAGTTAAGAACGAAACTTTTAGTTTTGAACAAATGCAAAGTTTATTTGATGAAGTCCAAAATAGTAAACTTATGCTAGATAAATGACTTTACTATTATTCACAAATGAAATTCGCGAAAGGAATAAATTTTAACGACGTTGTCAGTGCAATAAAACAATTTTTCAACGAACTCTATGATGTTTGAAAAAAGAAAACCAGGCCATAGCTTGGTTTTTTACTTGTGATATTTTTTGTTATTAATAATCATTAATGATCTATAAATTTGCTCAGTTAGCATAACTCTAAATAATTGATGGGGGAAAGTCAATTTTGAGAAACAAATTTTTTGATTGGTTTTTAATTCATCTTCAATTACACCATCAGAGCCACCAACGATAAAAGTTATATCATCATGCGTGTTGATTATGTTGCTAAACACCAATGAATCTATATTAGCATTTCCTTTTAAAGAAAGCAAAATAACATATGAGTCATTTTGTATTTTTTCAAGTATCAATTTAGTTTCTTTTTGTTTTTTAACTTCAATATTTTTTTCTTCACTAAACTCTTTAATTTCGACTACACTAAAATTAACGAAATGTGCTATGTTCTTGGCATATTGGTTAAAAACAGTTTTCATTTCTGGTGTTAAAGAACCAACTGCAATAATCTTAATTTTTTGCATTATTTTTTATTCCTTGCTTGTAAATAAAACATAAGCATTTGGATATCAGCTGGATTAATTCCACTTATTCTACTTGCTTGACCAATTGTCATAGGTCTGACCTTTTCAAGTTTTTGTCTTGCTTCTGTAGCTAAATTAAGAACTTTAGAATAATCTATATTTTCAGGTAATTTAAGATTTTCAAGTCTAGCAACTTTTGAAGCATCATTTTTTTGTTTTTCAATATAACCATGTAAACGAACCATAGTAGTTAATTCTTCAAGATAAGGAAATTCAGGATCAATATCAACAGGGTCAACTTCGGGTCTAGCTAAAGTTTGCAATAATGAAACTCCAGAAGTAATGTTATATTTTTTGCCTAATTCAGATTTGCTTGAAACATGACTTACATGAAGTTTTTGAATTTCATCATCAATAAGTTTGTATTTTTTAATAACTGTATCATATTCGTTTTGGTCAATCATACCCGCTTTAAGAGCATAATCTGCTAAACGAATATCCGCATTATCATTTCTTAAAAGCAATCTGTATTCTGCACGGCTAGTTAACATTCTATAAGGTTCTTTAGTTCCTTTAGTGACTAAATCGTCAATTAAAACACCTATATAACCATGATTTCTTAAGATGCGAATGCCTTCTTTATTTTCAAGTTTTAATGCTGCATTGATACCAGCTATTAAACCTTGACCTGCAGCTTCTTCATAACCACTTGTGCCATTAATTTGACCAGCAGTAAAAAGACCATGAACTACTTTAGTTTCGAGAGTTGCTTTAAGTTGCAATGGGTCAATAGCATCATATTCAATAGCATAAGCTCATTTTTGAACTCTAGCATTTCTTAAACCTGGTATTGATTTAACTAATAATTCTTGGACTTCGACAGGCATTGAAGTTGAAAGACCATTAACATAAGTTATAGTACCATCTGCGGTTTCTGGTTCAAAGAAAATTTGATGTCTTTCTTTAGAAGGGAATTTAACAATTTTATCTTCTATTGATGGGCAATAACGAGGGCCTATTCCTTTAATAATTCCACCATACATAGCTGATTTATTTAAGTTTTCACGAATTATTTGATGAGTTTGCGGTGTTGTATAAGTTAAAAAACAAGCAATTTGTTTAGGCAATTTAACATGAGAACGACGTGAAAATGATAAGTTGTTATCGCTTAAAACTTCTTCTTCAACTTCATCATAGTTAATTGAATCAGAAAAAATTCTTGGTGGTGTACCGGTTTTTAATCTTTGGATAATAAAACCATTAGCTTTGAGAGATTGACTTAATTCAGGCGAAGTTTTTTCATTGTCAGGCCCGCTAGTGGTAATAACTGAACCACGTAAAATTCTAGAATCCATGTAGGTTCCAGTTGTTATTACTCCAACCTTAGATTGTATTGTTTTGCCTGAAGCTAAAGTTATACCTTTAAAGTTTTTATTCTTATCTACAATTAAATCTTCTGCAGTATCTTCAATTAAATCTAAATTAGGTTGTTTTAAAACATATTCATGAACAATTTCACTATATTTAGCTTTATCTATTTGCGCCCTTAAAGCTCTTACAGCTGGCCCTTTGGATTGATTTAACATTTTAAGCTGAATCATAGCTAGATCAGCTCAAAGTCCTTGCATTCCTCCTAAAGCATCTATTTCGCGGGTGATTATGCCTTTTGCAGGCCCACCTATAGATGGGTTGCAAGGCATCATACCTAAACGTTTAGAATTAAATGAAACTAATGCTGTTTTATGACCTTTGTGGCTTAAAGCAAAAGCTGCTTCAAGTCCGGCGTGGCCACCTCCAACAACTACTGCATCATACTTAAGAATATTATTTTCGTTCTTTATTTTCATAGTCAATATTTTAATTCAAATTAAGCTTTTTATTATATAATTGTCTTGCTTTTATGGCGGATGTGGTGAAGTGGTCTAACACAGCGGGTTGTGGTCCCGTCACTCGAGGGTTCGAATCCCTTCATCCGCCCCATTTTTTTATTTTTTATAAAACTATAAGTAAAATTAAATTACATAAGCCATCTTAGTTTAGTGGTAGAACGGCTGACTCGTAATCAGTTAGCACGAGTTCGATTCTCGTAGTTGGCACCATATCGTTTTTGAAACGGAGAAATTATGAAAAACAAAAAACTTATTTATGCTTTAGGTTCCTTAACTACAATTCCAACTTTTGCTTTTGTTGCAACAAGTTGTCAAAAGAAACCAGCTAATGCTACTGAAGCAGTTGAAGCTTCTTGAGTGCAATTGAAATCTACTATCGAAGGTAGTAGTAAATTACCTTCAGAAATTAAAAATAGAGATATTGAAATTATGTATCTTTATGATGTAACTTATGGTGTTAAAGCTGAAATAGTGAAGCTAGAGCCAGATGATGCAAAAGGCGAATTAAAAGTTAGCGTTAAATATTCTAAAGATTACAAAGAAATAAAAACTAAAGATTTTGTTTTTCGTAACTTAAAGAAAAAATAAAAGCTCATTTATTGAGCTTCAACTTTGTTTAAGACTAAGAAATTTCTTAGGCTTATTTTTTTGTCTTTTTCTAGTTCATATAAAGAGTAAGTCATTAAATCAAATACAAGAGATTTTGACTTAAAAGAAATAAGGTTTTCGTTGTCAAAATAATAAGTTAAATTGTAATTATTAAAACGAGCTTTGATGTAATTATTATTTCTATATTTATTCATTGCTGTTGAAGTTTTTCCTTGATAATGCTTGTTAAAATCTTTAAGATTATTTATTTCAATAGTTTGTAATTTTTCATCAGCAATTTCTAGTAATATAACTTCATCATTTTCTGGGCAAATGTTGTAAATAATATTGCTATCTAGTTCAATAAATTTTCTTAAGTATAATCTATTTTTACGAGTTAGTTTTTCTAAATTAAATTTGTTATCTTTTTTGTCAAATTTATCTATTTGATAGTTGTTATAGTTAAAATGTCCATAAGCATTTTTACCGCTTTTTACAACAAATAAAGCTTTTGAGTTTTGGTTATCTTTAAGACTAAAAAATGGGGTGTCATCTTTAATATCTAAAAGTTGTATTAATGGTCAATTTTTAGTTTCAAAAGTAGTTATTTTTGCATAGTCTAATGTTTCGATTGTTTCGTTAATTTTATTTAATGATGAGGTTTCTTCATTCTTAAAATTATCAATAATTTTATTAATTTCTAAACCATGATTTATGACTTCATCTAAGAAGAAATGTAATTCAGGGACTTTACGTCAATCAAGATTTTTTGATAATCTAGATCTTATAAAACCAGCAGCTTTTTTTAATGCTTCTAAACCTTTTTTAGGATTATTTAAAAAGCTAACAAAAACCTTTACATGTGATAAATCACCTGAAAGTTTGACATCTATAACCGTAGGTTGATAATCAGCTGTATTGTTCACTTCATTGCTAATTATTGAAGCAATTAAGTTTTTAATTTGTTCTTCTCTTCTAAGAATGTTAATTTGATTCATAATTCTCTCCTTAATAAAAAATGCATTTAATAATGCATCTTAAAAGCTAAAACTTAATGCCCATATCTTGAGCAATTTGTTTTACAAAAGTTTCGTTGTTTTTACGTGCTATTGCTAGAGCAATTTTTTGTGTTTTTAATATAGAAGTGAGTGTGTTTTTATTCTTTAGTTGTTCAATAGTAAATGATCTATCAATTTCGTTGAATAATTCATCAACTTCAGCTTTTGAAACGTTTAGTTTTTCCACGTTAAAAATGTAATCGTTTATAACAGCCATTGAACCATAGTGCAAAGCATATTTGTTAGCACTATCCATGATTTTCATTCCTTCAGGAGTTTTATTTTCTAAAGCCATAAGAATATCTCTTTTACTTTGTTCGTTACCTGAACTAGAGTTTAAAAATTGTTTTACATATCTTTCGTAATAAGGAACCAAAATAGCGGGTGAAATTCTAATTGGGTTTTTTTCGATTAATTTATCAGCAACTAGTTCATAGTAGCGAAGCAATTCAGCCTCAGCATTTTCTTTTATAACATCATGGTAAAATTTGCGTCATAAATCGTCTATTGTTTTAATGCCTGGCAAGTTAGTCATAGCTACATTCATATTAGTCAATTGAGTTGGCAAGGCTCTTTTAGCTCCCATAATAGCGACAGTTCAATTATTATTTTCTGGGTCATTAAAGTTTTGGGATTCGCCTACTTTTTTGCCTATAATGAAGTTGTTTAAGATATATTGTTGATTTGATTTAGCTTTTATTTCTATACCCGGATTTTCTTCAATAACTTGTCCCTTTTTAACTATTTTATAAGAGCAATAAACATAGTCACCTTCTGCAATAGGGCCGGGAATAGGTGTAAAAATAGGGTACGTTGCGCAGAATTTGTTAAAAGCATTTTGAATATCTTGTTGGCTAATAGTCTTGTAATTAAAGTTAACTTTAATAGGTTCATATTTAATTTTGCTTAATTCTTCATTAGTATAGTAAACAAAGTTTATTTCGCATTTAGCTTGAGCTCCTGTCAAAGTAATTATATTTACGTTAGGTTCGCAAACGTAAGCATCTTCCATTTGTTTGACTTCTTCATTGAACTCTTCAATTTTAGAGTCTAATATTTCTTGCAAAGCTTCATGAAGTATTTCATCTGGAGATATTTTTTTATTTGCTGCTATATTTTTAGCTACTATTGCGTTTTGTTTTTGTAGTCATTCGTTGCCACTGGCTTCAAGCGTTGTCTTTTTAGATAAAAAGTTAATCATTGTAAACTCCTAAGCTAGAGCATTATTGCTCACATTTAATATATTTATTTTACTATAATAATTAGATTTAATAATTTAAGGAGACTAGCTAGCTAAAAAAGTATAAAAAAATAGCAGCTCCCTATTCTCCCATCTCTGGTACCTTCGGC
>CAMQBE010000020.1 GCA_946998935.1 uncultured Mycoplasma sp.
ATTTTCAAAAGATTAGTTAATTTTGTTAATGTTTAGATTTTAAAAGAATAATTGCTATTTTTACTAATTCGGCTATTCTATAGCATTTTATGCAATTATTAACTAACTATTTATTTGTAAATATAATCTATTATGTATATCTTAATAATTATGAATATTAATCATACATATTAATAAAAAAAGAGTTCGGTTAAAACTCATTTTTGTGTCAAAATATCAAAAAATATATTAATAAAAATTTTGTGAAATTTTCCGGTTTTTATCTATATTACTGCATAGTTTTAGCCGTTTTTAACATTGTCTTGTTTGTCGTCATTCAATATTAATACTTCTGTAATTTCAAAGTTTGGTTTTTCTCTTTTTTCGGCTTCAGCAAAAAACTTATGTTCTGCTCGGCGACCACGAGTAATTTTCATTTGATCAATCTTAGGTATTTGTTTATTGACATATCAATATGAATAACCGACCAAAATGAAGCTTGCAATTAGTGAGTTAAGAATAAAGAATGAAACAATAATTCAGTTGGAAGTATTAGTATTACCTGTATGCATATATACACCTTGAGCAATACCAAAACCTATTGGTATGATAATAGCAAAACAAATAATGTTGTCCATCACTGAAGCTAATATTGAGTTACCAATATCATTTGTTCCTTGAAAAGCTAACAATGATGAAATGCTTAAACTCAAAGCAATAATTCTTAATGAAAGTATTCTAATAAACATTGTAGTGCCAGCTTTATGAGCATCATCAACATTGAGAGCATATAATCATAAGTTTCCTGCTGTAGCAGCTATAAAGCAATAAGCAGTTACTGAATAAAGTATTGCAACTAGCATTGTTCAAAGATATGTTTCTTTGCAACGTTTAAAATCTCTTCGAGTAAAGTTGTATGACATCAGGCTTCGTGCACCATCATTGATACCAAAAATAGATATAAGGAACAAACTCAAGATTGGCATTCCCTTGCCTCAATAGTATTGGAAGTATTGACTATCAGCAAAATCTGGTTTAGTAAAAAGAATGTTCATTATAGCAAAAACAATTGCTACACCAAAAGTTCTAATAAAACCACTAAAACCTAAAAATAAAGTTGGTGTAATCAAAACTTTGTTTCATTTAAACTTGAATAAATGTTGCAATGATAATCAAGTTTTTTGTTTTTTATCCATATAAATGACATAACCTATATAGGCTAGTAAGTTAATAGTTCAACCTATAATGGTTGCTATAGCTCCACCTAAAACTCCAAGTTTAGCAACATAAATAAATACTGCATCCAAACCTATATTTATTAGATTTGCGCCAATGCCTCATCACATCACATAAGTGTTATAGCCTTCAGCACGAATAAAGTAACTTAAAAGAATGCTTAAACCTTGAAGAATAGTTCCAGAAGCATATATATAGATATATTGCTTAGCTCAATAAATGCTAATTTTTTGTGCTGCATCATAATAAGCTTGTAGTTGAGCTATTTTATTAGGATCTTCAAAACCTGCTTTAGCACTTATAGTAGTTCTACCAGCAAAAACTTTTAGTAGACCGCTTCAAATAAAAATAAAAGAAACCAAAGTAGCTGTTAAAGCTAAAATAGCAGTTAATCAGAACATTGTTGCTCATAGATCTCTACCAGTATTTTCTAGTTTTTTAGAAACACATTTAGTGTAATAAACGCTTGCTCCAACAGGAATTAAAAAGACTATTGAGTTTGAAAAAATAATTAAAGGTTGAAAAGCTGTTGTGGTAGTAGTTACAATTGTATTAGCTGTAATAGGAGCTAAGGATTGACCTGAAGCTGAATTGTATTCATTTAACAGCAACTTATATGCACCATAATCAGAGCTAATACCAGAAGGTAAATAATAACTTATTTCGCCAACATGGCTGGCATCAGAAAAAATAAATCTTGTTTTTGGAACTAAGTTTTGAATTAACACTTGGTCCATAAAAGTATATAAGCCAAACATTAAAGCACTTAGTAAACTTGGAATAGCTACAATTCAGATTGCTTTCTTAATAGGCGTATGTCCAAAAAGTTGTTCGGCACGTGCTTGTTTATCAACTATTTTTTCCATGCTATTTCTCCTTTCTTTTTTAATTCGATATATTGCTTTTTGTTTGATATTTAGCAAAAGACAATAAAAATTCTAAAGTAAGACAAAATATCATTGTGTTACTCTATCTTTTTTACCGAACCCACTTTAGCAAAGAATAATTGGTAAATTAACTAAATGAAGAACTATACCAAGTTTATTTAATTAATTTTTAATACGCATTATACTTTTGCTCTAGTGTTTGGATTATTAAGATTAGAACAAATATAAATGTTTTACCCTTACTTTATACCACAAAAACTTTTAAAATTATTACTAAAAAATATAAAAAATAACTCCTGAAAGAAGTTAATTCATGATGGTGTTTATTAAACAAATGGTGCCGACGACAGGAATCGGACCTGCGACCCCATCCTTACCATGGATGTGCTCTACCGACTGAGCTACGACGGCTTGTTGCTAATCAATTATAAAGTAAAATTTTTAATTAAAAAATTATTAATAATAAATTTAGCACTCTCGGTGCTTATGTGCTAAAATTAAGGCATGCCTAAAAGAGATTATTACACAGTATTGGGTGTTTCTAAAACAGCATCTGATAAAGAAATTAAAACAGCATATCGTAAATTAGCTATGCAATATCACCCTGATAAATTAAAGGATGGTACTAGCGATGCGAAGATGCAAGAATTAAATGAAGCTTACGAAGTATTAAGAGATCCACAAAAAAGAGCTAACTATGACCGTTGAGGAGATCCAGAAGGTCCACAAATGGGTGCAGGACCAGACATGGGTGGTGCTGGTGGATTTGGTCCATTTGGTGGTTTCACCATGGACTTTGGAAAATTTGCTCAAGGTTTCTATGACTTTTTTAGCGGTGGTAGTACAAAAGGAGGAGGAACAACCAAAACAGCCACTAAAGAAAGAGGGCGCGATGTTTATACAGAAATCGTAGTTGATTTTATGGAAGCTGTTAAGGGCAAAACCTTTAAAGAAGAATTACCTAAATATATACTTTGTGAACATTGCCAAGGAACAGGCGCTGACAATCCTAAATCAATACAAGTATGTAAAGTTTGTGCTGGTACAGGTAAGACTGAAAAAATAGCCCAAACACCACAAGGTACAATTAAAATTGTTCTAACTTGTTCAGCTTGTCAAGGAGCCGGTAAAACTGCTGGTAAAAAATGTTCAGTATGTAATGGAGCTTTATACCAAAAGAAAATGAAGAGCGTTACTTTCAAAGTTGCTCCAGGTTCAGATTCAGGAGACAAAATCAAGTTAGTTGGTTTTGGCTCTAAAGGACAAAACGGTGGCGAAAGTGGAGACATGATTATTGTTATCAATGTTAAACCTCATAAATACTACGAAAGAAAAGGTTTAGATTTAACACTTAGTTTTCCAGTTTCATTCTTAGATATAGTAAAAGAAAATCAAGTTAAAGTTCCAACACCTTATGGTTATGAAAAAATACAACTAAAAAGTAGCTACCAAACAGGTAAAACACTTGTATTATCTGGCAAAGGTATTAAGCATGGTGGCCAAGCTGGTGATTTAAGACTTGTACTGCAAGTTGTTATGCCTCCTTTAACACATGATGAATATTCTTCAATGGCTAAATATATGGAACCATTTGAAGATAATACAAATGACCTTTTTGTAGCAAATGTAACAAAAGAAAAATAATTCTAACTTAGAAGCCTGAGGGCTTTTTTGTTTTTCGTATTATTCTATTGAATAGTGCTTTTAGAAAAAATCAATTATAAAAATAAGCAATCGATAAATGAATATATAATTAAATTAGTATGACTAAAGAAATTAAATTGTTTGCAGAAAAAGATGGTAATGCAAAGTTTCCTTATTCGGAAGAAAGTATGTTAAAAAGTCTTTTTGCTAAAGACAAAGTTTTACTAAAAAATTATCAAACTTTTTGTAAATTAAGTCCTAATAGTAAAGAGTTTATCAATGACGTTTTGGGTGGTATTGTGCCAGCCCCAATTGAAAATAAACCGACCTTTAGTTTAGTTAGCGTTTTGCCTTTTTATAAGTTTCAAACTGAAATTGAATATTATGATTTTTCTCAACATAATTATTCAAACAATTTCTATCGTCATCATTCTTTTAAATCACATGATCTTGATGCGTTACTAATGCAACTCGGTGGAGACGATGAAAATCCTTATGACATTGGGTCGCGTTATAACAATAATGAAACAGTAGAATTAGCAAAAACAACCGAAATAGTAATAAATAATATTAAAATTTAGTATTAAATTACTATTTTTTATAATTTGTTAATTATAATAATTTTAGTAAATCAAACGGGGTGGTATATGAACAAAATAAATATAGCAATTGATGGCCCATGTGGGGCCGGCAAAAGTACTATTGCGCAAGAAGTTGCTAGGCTTTTAGAATATACATTTGTTAATACTGGAAGTGTGTACAGAGCTTTAGCTCTTGATTGCATAAATAGAAAAATAGATTATAAAAATGAAGTAGAAGTAACTAAAAAGTTGGAACACGGTATTATCAAAATGGATAAACATCAAAAAATCTTTTTAAGGAATAAAGATGTTACAGCTCATCTAAGAGATGACATTGTTTCTAAAATTGCTTCAGCAATAGCTCAATATCCTAAGGTTAGAGAATATGTTGTATCTTTCATTCAAAAGATGTCGAAAGAAAATAAAGGCTATGTTATGGATGGACGCGATACAACATTTAAAATAATGCCACACGCTGAATTAAAAATATTTTTAACTGCTGATGCTAGAGAACGTGCTAAGAGAAGAGTTGAACAAAATAAAGAGCTAGGTTATGATACAGATTTTGATACTGTTTATAAAGAAGTTTTAGCTCGTGATAAAAACGATATGTGTCGTGAAGTTGACCCCCTACATAAGACTGAAGATGCAGTAGAAATTGAATGTACTCATATGAGTATTCAAGAAGTAATTAATAAAGTTTTAGCTCTAGCTAAAGAAAGGGCAAAATAATATGAGACATAACACAATTGCAATTATTGGTAAACCTAATGTTGGTAAAAGTACCCTATTCAATAGACTAATTGGTAAAAAATCATCTATCACATTTAATAAGCCAGGTGTTACCCGTGACCGCCTTTATGAAACTTTTAATTGAAATGGAAAAGAAATAAAAGTTATTGATACTGGTGGTATCCAAATAGAGAATGGAGCCTTCCAACAACAAATTCAAATTCAAGCAAAAATTGCAATTGATGAAGCTAATGTTATTATCTTTATGATTGATGGTAATAGTGATATTACTAATGATGACCAAATGATTTATAACATGTTATTAAAGAGTGGCAAACCTATTGTAGTTGTTGCTAATAAACTAGATAATATTAGGATGTTTAATTATTCATGATACTCACTTGGTGCGGATCATATTTTTAGAATATCTGCTGAACATGGTAACGGAGTTGGAGATGTTTTAGATGAATGCTTGAAGCATATGTCTTTAGATGATGAACAAACTCAACCATTATTTAAGCTTTCAATTATTGGCCGTCCTAATAGCGGTAAAAGTAGCATGCTTAATCGTTTAACTAATCAAAATCGTTCAATAGTTTCTGAAATAGCTGGCACAACTAGAGATAGTGTTAAAAGTGTAGTTACAATTCAAGATGAACAATTTGAAATTATTGATACAGCAGGTATAACTAAAAAATCTAAAATTGAAGACTCTATTGACCATTATGCTCTTATGCGTGCTATGAACTCTTTGGATGAATCTAATTTAAGTATTGTAATGATAGACGCTAGTCAAGAATTAAGCCACTTCGACGCTCGTATTATAGGTTATGCTCTTGAACATAATAAGCCTATTATTGTCTGCGTTAATAAATGAGACTTAATTAAAAAAGATTCTTACACACAACTTGAATATGAAAAAGTGATGAAAGATAGATTCCATTTTGTCCCATGAGTGCCAATTGTCTTTGTTTCAGTAAAAGACAATAAGAACATTAATAAATTAGTTGATATTGTTGTTAAAGTTAAAAAGAATCTTGAAAGAGATGTTAAACCTTCAGTATTGTCAAATTTAATACGTGAAAGTCAATCTATTCAACCTGCAGCTCCTTATAATGGCGGTAGATTAAATATCTATTTCTGCCGTAAAACTGAAGATCCAGTGCCTACTTTTATCTTTTTTATAAATAATAAAAAGTATTTGCATTTTAGTTATGAAAGATTTCTAGAAAAACAAATAAGACAAGTTTTAGATTATACAGGTTGTCCAATTAATCTTATTTTTAAAAATAAAGCCGGTTTAGACTAGGCTTTTTTAATAATTTTTTTATCAAAATTAAAAATTCCTAAAATGACTTTTTCTACTATTTTGCACATAAATAAGAAAAATAAATTTTTAAATTTTAATTTTTGCATTTAACATTTGTGATATTATAATTAGTATAAACAAATAGAAGGAGCTTAATATGACTAAAAAGGAATTTATTATTGCTATTGCAGATAAATTAGATAGACCAGTTAGAGAAATTAACGAATTCTTCGACGCATTTATTTTTGTTCTTAAAGAAAAATTAATCGCTGAAGAAAAAGTTCAACTTTCAAAATTGGGTTCATTTGAAACTCAAATTAGAGCTGAACGTGAAACAGTTAACCCATTCACTGGTGAACAACTTGTTATTCCTGAAAAACGTGTTGTTAAATTTAGACCTTCATCATATCTTGAAGAATTAGTTAACTACTAGAATAAATTATTTACATAGGGAAGAAAATCGATGATACCTGGATAAGTTAATTCGATTTTGCTACCTATGTTTTTTATTTCTTCATAACTAAGCGATTTCTTCATGTTAGTAGCTAATATATCAGCTTCTACTATATAAAACTCATCGTGTAAAGCGAAAAAGATAATAAAGAAACCTAAACCATGATTTTGGATAATATCTAGAAGATATTTCATTTGGTGAGCTTTGATATTGCTTGCTGGAAGACGATCTTCATTAATACTTTTAGCTTCAAAAGCTACAAATTTTCCATTGTAGCATCCTATGTAATCTACTGTGCTTTTCTTGTAAATATAAGCATCTTCAACTTTTTTGATTTCATTTTTATTCAAAAATGTATCTACTTTTTTGAACTTAATTGGTAATCCCTTCTTTTCAATAAAAGCAATTTTGTTCTTTCAATAATAATCAACGCTTTGGTTGATAATTTGTTCTAATAACATTCCTCGATTTTTATTCATATCTTCATTTATTTATTTTTTAAAAAATGGCGTAAAAAAAAGACAAAATTATCACTTTTGCCTTATTTTTAGAACAATTTTGATAATTGTTTTTAGTTATTTCCTGCTCCGCTTGAAAATTGATTAAATGTTTCGGTAGGATTAAGTGTTGATTTTTTCTTAGTTTTAACTACCACGAAAGCAATTACACCACCCACTACAAGTAATACAAGCACGGCAATACCAATACCTATTTTAGCTTTTGGTGTTAATCATGTTTCAGGTTCTTTAAATACTTCAAGAAATCCTTGAGCATATTCATCATTTAAATCTTTGGCTGCACTAAGAGGTAGATTTTTATCTTTATTTGCTATTAGTTTATCTAAAGCGGCCCTAAATTTTTTAGCTCCTTCAGTTTTTTCACTTTCTTTTTTAACTAAGCCTTTTCAAAATTCTTCGCCATCTTTAATGTTTCCAAAATATTTATGCATTTCATTATATAGCTTGATATAGTCATTTTTAACTTTGCTTTTGTCATCACTATTTGCTGTGTCATACTTGCCTGTCCAATAAGTTTTTTGAGCATCATTGCATCCTGGATCAGTATATTTACTTTTATCATCATCAACGCCAGGAATGTCGTTTAAGAATCTGCTGTTAACTTGTAAAGTTTTATTTTTATTTTGCATTGTAGTAGCACAAATTGTTGGTGTTGCAATTGCTACAGCTGAGGTGCTAAGTAAAGCGCCTAGAAATATTTTTTTATTCATGTTATTTACCTTCTTGAGTAAATGGGTTATTGTTAGCATCAGCTTTTGTTCTTTTACTTTTCATAAGTAATTTATAACCTAGATAGCCTAAACCACCTAAAACTAAAAGTGCAATTATTATACCGGTAGCGATTTTTTATTTTTTAGCTTTAGCTTTATCTTCAGTTGAGCGAGCTAAAACATCTTTCATATCATCATCTAAAAGCTTAACTAAAGCGTCTTTTTCGCTTTCAGCTAAATTTAATTCTTTAGCCTTAGTTTCACAAGTTGTAATGTCATTTTCTAATTTAGTTATTGCTTCAGGTTTATCAACTTTTTTCTTTGCATATTCTTTAGCATCAACAATTTTGCCTTTTAAGCTACGGATAATTTTGTTGTATTCTAAAGCTTGATTAAT
>CAMQBE010000021.1 GCA_946998935.1 uncultured Mycoplasma sp.
AAAGGCGCAATTAAAACTAAAGAAAAAAGAGAAATCTTTAAAGTTGCTCCTGGTGTTATGACACGTCAAGAAGTTAATGAACCATTACAAACTGGTATTATTGCAATTGACTCAATGATACCTATTGGTAAAGGCCAACGTGAATTGATTATCGGCGATCGTCAAACCGGTAAAACTGCAATTGCTATTGATACAATAATTAATCAAAAAGGTAAGAATGTAAATTGTATTTACGTAGCTATTGGTCAAAAGAATTCTACCGTTGCGCAAATAGTTAAAAAACTTCAAGATACCGGTGCAATGGAATATACCACTGTTGTTGTTTCAGGTGCAAGCGAATTAGCTCCTCAACAATACATTGCCCCTTATTCAGGAGTTACTATTGCTGAAGAATGAATGTCTAAAGGCAAGAACTGTTTAATTGTTTATGATGATTTATCTAAACATGCTATTGCTTATAGAACATTATCATTATTACTTCGTCGCCCACCTGGACGTGAAGCTTATCCTGGGGATGTATTCTACTTGCACTCTCAATTACTTGAACGTGCAGCTAAAATGTCAGCACAATATGGTGGTGGTTCAATAACTGCTTTACCTATCGTTGAAACTCAACAAGGTGATATTTCGGCTTATATTCCAACAAATATCATTTCTATTACTGACGGCCAAATCTTTACACGTGAAAGTTTATTCAACTCAGGTCAAAGACCTGCTATTGATGTTGGTTTTTCAGTTAGCCGTGTTGGCTCAGCCGCACAAATTAAAGCTATGAAAAAAGTTGCCGGTTCATTGAAACTTGAACTTGCTCAATATAATGAAATGCTAGCGTTTGCTCAATTTGGTTCCGATTTGGATGATTCAACTAGAGTTATTCTTCACCATGGTGCAAAGGTTTATGAAATACTAAAACAAGAACAATATTCACCTATTAATCAAATTACACAAGTAGCAATTCTTCTTGGGGTAAATAAACGTATTATTAATCCTCTTCCAGTTAGCGAAATTCGTAAATATCGTGATGCAGTAATTAAGTACATGGAAACAGATGCTGAAGGTATTCGCTTGAGTATGAAAATATCTCAAAACGATAATAAGTTTGAGGAAAGCGATTTTAACCAAATTATCAATGCATTAGTTAAAATAGTAAAAAACATAATTGCTTCAATTCCTAATTATAATCCAGATAATTATGAAAAAATTCCCGAAGCTTATGCTAATTTAGGCGGCAAATAATGGCTAGTTTACAAGGCATTAAATCGCGTATTCATTCAATTGAATCAATTAAAAAAATAACTCACGCGATGGAACTTGTTTCAGCATCTAAGATGCGTAGAGCTAGAAAAGATTTTGATAATATCAATTCATACAATAATTTGATTTTAGAAGCTTTCGATGCTTTGCTAGCACACTTGAGTCATGAAGAAATCTTAGCTTATTTTCCTGAACATTTGGATCGTCCTAAGCTTTACATTATTTTCTCTAGTGATTTAGGCTTAGCTGGAAGTTATAATTCAAACGTTATTAAACTAGCTAAAAAAACTATCAATAAGAACGACAAATTAATTCTTGTTGGTCTTAAAGCAATCAATGCTTTCTATCATGAATTTAAAGACAAAGATGTTATGACTTTAGCTTCAGATTCTTCAAAAGAAAATAATAATATTTCACTTGATATTATGCATGCTGTTTATGATAAATATCAAAAAAATGAAATAGGTTCAGTTAATGTTATTTATAACAAATACATTAACAATTTAGTTCAAGAAGCTATAGTTGAACGTATTTATCCTTTTGATATAAAAGATATTGAAGCCCATAAAACTAAAAACGCTTTAGCTTCACAGGTTATGGTTGAATTTGAACCTTCACCTCAAAACGTTCTAGCTGAAGCTATTCCACTATATCTAAACTCAAGAATCTATTTTGCTTATGCTTCAGCTAAATTAAGCGAAATGGCTTCTAGACGTAGTGCAATGGAAACTGCTACAGATAATGCAAATAATTTAATTAATGATTTGAACCTACAATATAACCGTCGTCGTCAAAGCAACATTACCCAAGAAATATCTGAAATTGTTGCTGGCGCAGATGCAATTTAAAAGGAGGAATTATGGCAATTAAAAATATAAAAACAACTAACAATAATAATGGTAGAGTTGTGCAAATTTTAGGTCCCGTTGTTGACGTAAGATTTCCTAAAAAACATTTACCTGCTTTGTTAAATGCTTTAACTATCACTATAGATAAAGAAGTTTATACTCTAGAAGTTGCTCAACATATTGGCGATGATACTGTAAGAACTATTGCTATGGTTTCAACTAATGGTTTATCTCGTGGTTTAGAAGTCGTTGATACTGGCGCTCCAATCTCAGTGCCTGTTGGTAATGGTGTTTTAGGCCGTATGTTTGATGTTTTAGGCAATCCTATCGATTTGATGCCTAAACCTAAAGCGGATTTAATGCCTATTCATGCCAAAGCACCTAGCTATGAAGAACAAAAAACTGTTTCTGAAATACTAGAAACTGGTATTAAAGTTATTGACTTATTAATACCTTATGCTAAAGGTGGAAAAATTGGTCTTTTTGGTGGTGCTGGTGTAGGTAAAACCGTTTTAGTTCAAGAATTGATTAACAATATTGCTACTGAACATGGTGGTTTATCTGTTTTTGCTGGTGTAGGCGAAAGAACTCGTGAAGGTAACGACTTATATCACGAAATGAAAGCAGCTGGTGTTTTAAATAAAACCGCTTTAGTTTTTGGCCAAATGAATGAACCTCCTGGTGCACGTATGCGTGTTGCTTTAACTGGTTTGACTATGGCTGAATATTTTAGAGATAAACAAAATCAAGATGTCCTTTTATTTATTGATAACATTTTCCGTTTCACTCAAGCCGGTTCTGAGGTTTCTGCGCTTCTAGGTCGTATGCCTAGTGCTGTAGGTTATCAACCTACATTAGCTACAGAAATGGGTCAATTACAAGAAAGAATTACTTCTACACGTAAAGGTTCTATTACATCTGTACAAGCTGTTTATGTTCCTGCTGATGACTTAACTGACCCTGCTCCTGCAACAACCTTTACTCACTTAGACGCTAAAACAGTTCTTGATAGAAATATTGCTGCATTAGGTATTTATCCTGCTGTGGATCCACTTGAAAGTAGTTCTAGATTACTTGACCCTCTTGTTATAGGCCAAGAACACTATGAAGTTGCTCAAGGCGTAATTAACATCCTTCAACGTTTCAAAGAATTACAAGATATTATTGCTATTCTTGGTATGGGTGAATTATCAGAAGAAGATAAACTACTTGTTTCAAGAGCTAGAAGAATACGTAATTTCTTATCTCAACCTTTTACTGTTGCAGAAAAATTCTCTGGTAAAGCAGGTAAATATGTAAAACTTGCCGATACAGTAAGAAGCTTTAGAGAAATACTTGATGGTAAATTAGATAACGTTCCTGAAGATTTATTCTTATATGCAGGTAATATTGATGAAGTTTATGCTCGCTTTAATGATTATCAAAAAACCCAAAAGAAAGAACAAGTAAAAGATGGCAAATAGCATTAAGACAACGCATTTAAAAATAACAACCATTGATCAAATCTTTTTCGAAGGCGATGTTAGATCTGTTACTCTTAAAACTAAAAGTGGTGGTGCAATATGCTTAATGCCTGGTAGAACTGGTTTTGTAAGTACAATTGATATTTGTCCTTTAACAATTAATAGTGAAAAAGATCCTGATTATAAAGTTTGTTCAATTTCTGGCGGTTTAGTTTACGCTGATGCAACTGACGTTAAGATAATCACTGATGATATCATTTTAGGTTCTAAAATTGATATTGTTAGAGCTAGAAGAGATCGCGATATTGCATTGCAAAAACTTGAACAATTTAGAAACACGAAAGACGAAGTTCGTTATGAAGTTAAACTTCGTAAAGCTTTGAATCGTATTGATGTTTATAATAATATCCGTTAATATTAGAGAGTTTAAAGCTCTCTTTTATTTTATTTTTCATTTTTTATTCTAAAATTAATGTATATATCTAAGTATCAATCAATACTTGTAGAAAGAAGAAAAAAATGAAAAAACATAAACTTTTTTCATTCTTGACTTTACCTTTAGTTTTTAGTCCTTTGGTAGTAACTTCTTGTCATAATGGCAAGCAATTTTTTGCTCAAAGAGATAGATTCTACAAGATAGTTAATATTGACCGTGGATTGGTAGGTTTTACTACTGGTAGCCAATATCAATTTATGCTTCATAATTGTCCAAATAAGTTTAAAAAATATGCTTTTAAAGAAATCAATTTTGATAAAACTTTAACTTTTACTAATGATAGTGGAACATACAAATTTAAGAATTATTTCAAATATGATTTCGACAATATTGCTAAGTATTATGCTGTTGAAAATAAAGAGATGATAAGAAGCAATAAAATAACTAAAATTGACGATTTATTCAATCTAACAGGCGAATTAGGTTATTTAGAATTTAATCAAAGCTTTACAAAATTAAGTGAAAAATTAGATATTGATACCAAATATATTAATAGATGAGTGGCATTACCTAATTTACAATATATGCTTTATTTATCTACTTCTATTGGAGATAAAAAATCAAGTTATCCTCTTTATGCTAATAGAAACTTAGCTTCTAGTATGCGTTTAGAAAGTTCAGTCAATAATACTGAACAAATTGAACTTTGAGCTAATACTTTAACATATTATGTAAAAACTTTTAACTTGCAAAAAGACAATCAAAAATTTGCTAAAGCTAAAATAGTTAATATGACTATTGAAAATGATTATGTAGTTGCGAATATCGATTTATTAGATAATAATAACCAAAGCATGTTAACAACAGACCAAAAGAAAGTTAAATTTTATATTAAGGGTTTTAAACAAGATAAAGATCCTATTTTGCGTTTTAGCGATAAGTTCATTAATAAGCAAACTAATAAGACTATAACTTTTGGCGATATAAATAATGAAATTAAAGAGCTTTTTGGAGCAGATAAGGTAGCTCAACCATTATTTAATGAAGCACTCAAATTAGGTAATACTAGACTTAAGTTTAGACCTAAAAACCCATTAGGTTTTACTGAAGATTTTGATGCTAATACAATGCACTTTAGTTCTATTTACAAAGCATATAATTTAAACGGTGTTTCATCTTTAATTCAAAGCTTGAATACTAAAGATAATATTGATCAAGATTTAGTTATTATTAAAACTAATAGCCAAGACAAACAATATAAAATCGTTGATTTTAAACCAAGTGAATTATTAAATAATTCATATTCTTTAGCTTATATGCTTTTAGATGAATATACTAATGATAATGTGAAAACCGGAAAACAATATATTTGATATTCTTATGATTTTGCAGCCGGTCATGCACATCCTTTTACCGTTGGTTTTTATACTAAGGCAGCATTGGGCTTAGATGAAAATTTTGATAATCCTAAAAATAAAGATATGTGAGGTTATTCATATAATTCAAAAAGCTTAAGTTATGATGCCAATGGATTTTTAATTAGACCAAAAGGTATTGAAGCTGATGATTTCTTTGAAAAATGTTTTAAAGATGTTGTTAATTTTTATCTAACATGAAATAACATTAATAACTCAGCATTATTATGGAATAACAAATCTCAATCGGCTTGCAGTATTTTAGAAGTGATGAAAAATAAAGATTTTTATGAAAAATATTTATCAATACTTTTTTCTCGTTTTCCACTTTTACATTACATAAATAATCCTTCAAAACACCCAGATAAAAAAGATAGTTACTTGATTAAAAAAGTTAAAGTTATTATTGATCCAAATCATGATTATTATCAAACAGGAGATGCTAAATATGGTTTAGGTAAGTTACCTGTATCATTTAGTTTTATTGATAATGAAAATAAAGAAATGCTTTCTTATTCTTTAAAACAAAAAGTATTTACTTTAGGAGGCTTTTTAGGTTTTGATAATTCAGAAGTTAATAAACAAAAAGAAAAATTAAAGAGTGAAGTAGTTAATGGAATTAGCGGAATTGACTATTATGCAGAACATTTAGTAAAAGATAAGACATTACCTTATCTAGAAGAATTTAGCAAATAAAAATCGAAACGACAATGCTTCGATGTTTTATTTCTTGCGATTTGATAATTGTTCTTGAACAATTTGTTCGGCCATAATTTTTGCTCTAGTTTCAATTTTATCTTGCAACATAGCAGCCAGTTCTTCTTGTTCTTTAGTTCTATCATCAATATTAGTTTTTTGGAAGCCACTTAATATTGACGCAGCAATAACACCACCAGGAGTTGCAATAATAGCAATACCCACAATTGAAATAATAGGGACTATCATTTTTGTATAATTGCTATTAGGAACAAAATCGCCATAACCAATTGTTGTTAAAGTAATAGCTGAGAAATATAGTGCATCTCAATATGTTCTAATAACGTTAGGATTATCTTCATAAGCTTTATCTAGTGAAGAATATTTTTTAGCAGCAACTAAATCTTCCATGTATTTGTTTTCGGTATATCAAACAGTTAAAGCAAAGAGGTTTATTAATATTATGATAAAGAGCATAACGTTGAAAATCAATACTTTATCATTTATTAATGACACTCCAATTCTTTTAGTTGATGAGAATATGTTTAAAAGCATTAATAAACGAATAATTCTAATAAATTTAAAAGCTGAGAAAGTTTCTAAAGCTCCATATTGTGTTCCACGCAAAACATTAATTACATTCAATGAAGGTAGAATCATTAATAATAAGATTCAAAAAACGGGGGAAACCATAAACAACAAATAGGATTTTCATAATGCATAATGTTTGTTGTCTTTCATCGGGCTAGCAACTCAATGGGCAACTAAATCAGCTACTGCAACAAAGAATGTTGAAATTTCGATTCATGCTATTAGATTTTTATTAATATCTTTTTTTAATAAATAAAAACTTAAAAATCCAAAAAGAATAAAGAAAAGTATTGCAATTGCATATAAATCTCTTAATAGTCTAATAACAAATTTTTTATGCTTATTAACACATGGAATAGAGTTATCTGTTGATGAAATAACTTCTAAATATAGTAAGCCTTTATGACTATATTTTTTTAATGTTAATTCGCTTGAATCGTATTGACCAGATTTGCTATTTTCGATAAATAATTCTTTTTTAAAAGCATGAAAATCATCTTTATTGACTTCAGATAGTTTTTGATAGTAAGATTCTTTTTTAGACATAACTACTAAATTATATGAGTCTAATTAAAATTTCTTTAGATATTTATAATATAATTCTTTAGATTATTTTATACATATTAATATTAATAGAATTAATTCATAAGGAGTTATTTATGGGCAATGGTGTTGCAATGTGAGCCATTTTTGGCGGCTTAATTGTTTTGCTAGTTATCTTTTTTGCTTATTCAAGTATTAAAGACAAAATTAAAGCTAAAAAGAAAAAGAAGTTTGAAGAAAAAAATCGTGTGAAAGCTTTAGAATTAAAAAGATTTTTAATTTTTGAAGTAAAAGCTTTAATTAAAATCAATCAAAAATATCTTGATAATTTTGAACCATCAATTGGTGAATATAAAATGGTTGATGTGATCAATGCTTCAAGAAAAACTATTAAATTAGTTGAAAATGAAGATAACTTTAAAGAATACATTATGAATAAACCTGAACATATTGAGTTTCTTAAAGCTTATGTTCTTTTACGTGATAATCGAAGCAACCTTTGAGCTTCAAGGTTCAAAAATGTAATCGACTATATTGAAGAATGCTTTAAAACTTATGATATGACTCTTTATAAAGAAGAATATGATAAAGCTTATGATAAAGTACAAAAAAAATATTTAGAAGAGTTTAAAAAAGAGGAAGTTGCTGAAGCTAAGTAAGCAGCTTAGAATAAATGATATTTTACTAATAGTGCTTTAAGGGGGATAAAATGAAAAAAATGAACTTGCCAAATAAGCTAACTTTGTTTCGCTTAATTTTGTTCATTCCGCTTTTAGCACTTTTTATTTCATATATAACTTTGACTAATATAACTTTGACTAAAAGACAAGCTGATTTTTATAACATAACTGGAAGAATTTTGTTAGGAAGTATGTTATTTATTTTTGCATTAGCAATGATTACGGATTATTTTGACGGGATGATAGCAAGGAAAAACAACTTAGTAACCGACTTTGGTAAATTATGAGATCCTATTGCAGATAAAATGATAGTTAATAGTACATTGATTTTTTTAGCAGTTGCTAATTTTAGTCCTATATGGTTAGTTATTTTATTTTTAGCCAGAGATTTAATTGTAGATGCTTGTAGAGTAGTTATGGCTAAAAATAACATTTCTGTAGCAGCAAGTATTTGAGGAAAATTAAAAACAGTTTTCCAAAGTTTTGGAATTATTGTGGTTTTTGTAATTGCTATTTCATT
>CAMQBE010000022.1 GCA_946998935.1 uncultured Mycoplasma sp.
CAGTAGCTAAAGCTATGTTTGATTTATAGTATTTTTCTTCATCTGTTAGATCATTTATAAAATCTTGTAAATCTTCTATATCAGAGTAATCAATTCCTTCTTCTTTATTTTTATATCTTTGTTTTAAATTTGAAAGTTTATCTTTTAAGGAGTTAAGCTCTTTTTTATAAGAGTCATACTCTTTTTTTACACTTTTTAACTGTTTGGTTGCTTCCTCTAAATCCTTAGCTGCACTTCCTATCTGTGCATATTCGTTTTGCGCAGTAAGAGAAAGGGTTGCTTCAATGTTTTTCTTTTTAATATCTTCTAATAGATTATCAGTTGATGAGAGTATGTTTATATCTCCATGTTTTGAAGAGAGATTAATATTTTCTTTAGCATTTAGGTTTGAACCTATAATGTTTGTATCCTTAAAAGAGTTTATTTTTATATTTTGATTTGAGATTAAATTTGATGAGTTTGTTTTAGATAGGTTTGTTTGTTTATCATACTCATCATAACTTGCTTTGGCTAAATTAGTTTTTGCTTTGGTTTCTTGATTTTTTATATCATTGATTGAGTTTTTAAAAGACTCAAATGGACTTATCATAGAAACTTCTATTTTTTTATCATAAACAGCATTTGTTATGCTATCTTTAGAAGCTAGTATATTAACACTTCCTTTTTTTGAAGTTAAGCTTATATCTTTATTTGCAATTAGGTTTGATCCATTTATATTGATATCGTTGTTTGAGTTAATTAATATATCTTTATTGGCTTTTAGATTAGAAGCTTTTTGAGTAACTTTAGAGTTTAGATCTTTATGGATGTTTTCTGTATAGATGGGATTATCTATAACTCCTAGACTTGATATTGACAAAGCTAAATTAAACGGATTAAATGAACTTTTTTTACTAATAGATCTTTTGCTTATTATCTCTTCACTTGAGTTTATAAATACACTATCTTTTGCATTTAAAAAGATGCTTTGATCTGCATTTATAGTAGCTGATGAGAGCAAGATATTAAAGTTTGAATTAAGTAAGATATCACTACTTTTTAAACTGCTTGATTTTAATAAAGTATTTGCGCTCTCATCTAAACTCATACTCTTACTAGCTCCACCAAATTTGGATTTACTTTTATAACTTTTGCTAAAATTTGAGTATTTAGAAGATAGTATATTTATATCGTTATTTGAGTTTAAATTTATAGCATTATTAGCTTTTATACTAGATCCTGCAATAGTTATGTTTTTTCCTGAGTTTATTAATACATTTTTTCCATCTATATTTGAGCTTTTTACGTTTTGCTCTAAAGATTTTATAAGTTCTGTTTTTTTAGACATAAATCCTTTTGAGGTTGATTTAGTTTCGCTGTAATCACTCTCTAAGGATGAGAGGACATTTATGTTATTGTCTGAGTTTAGGATTGTATCTTTATTTGAGTTTAAATTTGAGCTTATTAAGGTTATATCTTTATTTGCCTTTAATAAAATATTTTCTTTTGCATTTAAATTTGATCCTATGTTATACTCATACTCTCTTTTATAATATCCCCCACTCATAGAAAAATCATATGAGCCTTTATCTTTTACAGTTTCACTTAAGATGTTGTTATTTGCAAGCAGGGCTATATTTTTATTTGAGTTTATGTTTGAACCTCTTAGATAGATACTATCTTTTGCATTTAATACTGTATCGCCTTTGGTTGAAGTAATAGTTGAAATATCTGCTATATTTGTAAAGCTTTCTTTCCCATAAGAGTGAGTTAGGGTGTTTGTATTTGATAGGGTTTGATTAAATATATTATTTGCTTGTAGATAGATACTTCCTGCCTCAATTAAAGAAGAGAGATTTAAAATATCATTATTTGCATTTAGAATTAATTCATTATTTGCCTTTATATCTGCAAATTTGTTTGTAATGTTATTTGCATTTATCTTTATGTAATTATTACTTATAATGCTTGAGTAGTTATTTAAATCTCCATCTATATTAAGAGAAATTCCATCACCTGCATATATTAAAGATGAAGCATCTACCGGCTTACTGTCTTTAAATAATATGCTTTTTAAGGCACTATTTCTAAAATCATAAATATAAGTTAGTTTATTATGCATATAATCACTATTTGGAATATTTTCATCATAAATATAACCGTTATTTAAATAGTAGTATTTTTGATTAGTAGGATTTATAAAATTATCTTTAAAAGCAGGGATATTTGGCTTAAAAGAGGTGTTTGGGATTATTATAGCTTTGTTATCTTTCATAAATTTGGGTGTTTTATTTATTATTGTATCTGCGATATTTGGTTTATCATTATTAAGCTTAGCTAAAGAGCCTGTTATTTTACCATTTGCTGCAAATATAGATGGATATCCTGCCTCTTGGTAATTTTTAGATATGGTTCCTAAAGATCCACCTTTTGTAACCCATTTTGATTTTAATTTAAATCTTTTATACCATTTTATTTTCTTTTTCCATTCGTAAGTAGCTTTTGATAAAATATTATTAGTTAAATCAAGACCTTGATTAATTAAATTTGTATCTTTTAAATTTATATCTTTGTTTGCAAATACTATGCTTTTATCATTTAATAAATTATTTGTTAAAAAATTAATATTTTTATTTGAAATAATACTAGATGGTCTAAATTTAACCAAATCATCTTCATTTATAGTTTGCTTATTAATTGCATAATCTATTTTTCTTGTTTTTTCTTTATTTTTTATATGGCTCGTTGTAATAATGGCTTGATTATTTATAAAATCAAATTTTATATCATTGTAGATGTTTTTACCATTTGATTTTGTATTTTTATGCAAGCTTAAGATATATAGTTTTTCATTTTTATTAATAATTTCTTTTTTAAGTTCGTTTTCTACATACTTGCTACTGGGCTCTTTATAATTATTATTTATTTTATAGCTTTCTATAATATCTTGTTTTAATTTATCTATATCAACTCCAAATGGTATTATTTTTTGATTATTATCTCTTAAATTTATACTTCCTTTTTTTGTTTTTGGATTTTTATTTATTTTAAGTTCATCAAGTGATTTATTGTTAAGCTCTTTAGCATTTATGTTCATATCACTTTCTGAATACATCAAAGATGAGAGATTATCTATTTTAGAGCTTTTATAATTTTTATAGTTATCATCATTTAAAATTAAAATATTGCCATCTGAAATTTTATCTTTTGTATAAAAGATATTTAGGTTTTTATCCGATATTATATTTGAGCTATCTTTATTTATAAGATTATTTGTATTTAAAATCATATCATCTTTACTATAAAGAGTTGATTTATCTATATTTAAAATATCTTTTGAATTAATTATCAAAGCTTTGTTTGAATAGATATTTGCTTTATTGTTCATTAAATAATTAGAGTTTATAAAAAGATTTTTATTTGATGCTATTTCGCCAAAGTTATTTAAATTTAAATATGAGTTTAAGCTCATATCGTTTAATGAGTGAATAGTGCCTTTATTTGTTATATTGTTTGCATTTATTATAAGGTTATTGTTTGATATAAGCTTTGTATTATTTATAAAATCATCTGTTGTTTTTATAAAGATATCTTTATTTGCATAAAAGCCACCGTTATAATTTATAATATCTTTTGTGATTAAAGATAAATTTTCTCCTGCTTGAAGATTTCCGTGATTACTGTATTTATCGGTATTTATAAATAGATTTTTATTTGAGATGATAAATCCATCTTTATTATTAAGAAGTGATGAGTTTAAATTAAGATCTAAATAAGCACCTATATAGCCTAAGGTATTATTTAAAGAATCTTTAATCTTTATATCTAACAATTTATTTGAAATAATATTTCCGTTTGAGTTATCTAAAGTAGTTGAATCTATTTTAAGATTGTTTGATAAAATTCCTTTGTTTTTATTTTTTTTAGTGTCTTTGTTTATGATGTTATTTGCTTTTATGTTGGTTTTACCTGATGCATAAATTAGAGCATTTTTATTATCTAATGAGTTTAATTTTATATCTAAACTATTGCCTGAGGCTATATCTGCTTTATTTATAAGATCTCCATTTAAGTTTATAGATATATCATTATTTGCAACTATTTTTGCATTATTATTTACTCCAATACCTTTATTTGTAGCAATGAGTTTTATTCTATTTGCATACATTCCACCTAAATTTGAAGTATCAATTGATATTTTAGTATCATCACTACTACTTGATAATATATTTAAATCTTTATCTAGTTTATTTTTTCCAGTTATTATGTTTAGATTATTGGCATAAACATTAGCACTTATCTTAGCAGTTTTAGAAATGATATTTAAATAATTACTTTCATCTTTTAAACCTCTATTACTTATAGATATCTCACCTTGTTTTACATCTATATTATTTAAAGCTCCATCTTTAAATTTTAACTCTGCTGATGTTAGTGTAGTTGATTTAGAGTTTATAAAATGAACTCCATCTATATCTATACCACTAGGATTTGCTATCATAAGATCAGCTTTATCTCCTGCTATTTCTATATTTCCTTTTAAGCTACTTTTTTTATTTGAGTTTATCTTATTTACAATAAGCTTTGCAGTTTTTTCACTAAGTCTTTTATTTGCATGTATATAGCCTCCTGTTATAGTATCTGCCTCATTTTTTGAATTATTAAGTATTGTTCCATCATCTGTTGTATTAAATTTAGAGTATTCATTTATAGATACTCCTTTATTGTTTGGTTTAACGATATCTATCAAAATTGCATTATTTGGAGTTTTTAAAATGGTGGGCTGGTTATATTTAGGGGCATTAGTATCAGCTAAAATCTCAGCTAAAGATAGATTTGGAAAAAGAAGTGTTAAGGATAAAATTATGTTGAGATGGTTTTTGAAATTCATTGTTTGTCCTTAAAAATTGTATGTAGCATTAAAATTTAAAACAGTTTTATCTGTTTTAAAAAATTCTGGCTTATTAAGTGGAAAACCTAAAAAAAGATCATATTGCACTTTTCTTTTAAAATGTCCTTTTAAGCCAACCCCAGAGCCAACCAAAGTATTATCAGTCATATAATTTGAACTTTTTCCGCTTACCTTGCCAAAGTCAAAAGCCGCGTATAGTTTATGGGAATTTAAATAACTATACTCCAAAGTATTTCTTATATAATACCCTCTATCGCCAACTAAACTCATTTCCCCATCAAATCCTCTAACTGTATAATATCCACCTATATTTAGTCTTTCTTGCATAGTTAAAGGTGTATTATTCCACATGCCGTGAAATTTAAAATCATAAGTTAAAGGCACATTTAAAGATGATTTATTAAAATTAAAGTCAATTGTTATTATCTCAAATCTATTTGTTCCATCATTATAGTCTTCTTCTGGTGCTTTTAAAGCCCCTCTTGCACCTGTACCTTTTTTATAAGTTGTCCCAAAAACAACGTGGCCATTGTCTATAAGAATTTGAGAGCTTAGACCTATTTCGTATCCAGCAGTTTTTTTTCTTTGATTGTCTAGTTCATAGTCTTCTATATAATTTTTATTTTCTTTTTCCCAAAGTCTAAAAAATAGACTGTTTTTTGAAATTTGATCTCTGTGATAAAGATAATTTAGCGTTAAATTTCTTCTTTTGCTTTTTCCACTATATTTATAAACTCCAAAAGCTCCAGGAATTGCTTGATCATAATTGTATCTATACTCGTTAAAATCTAAAGAAAATCTTTTGTATGGGATTGTTATACCGTAATAAATATTGTCTGTTTTTCCTCTTTTTGTATCATTTTCTACACTTTGTTTATCTGCTTTAAATATATTTTTAGAGTAAGAGGAATATAAGATTTCGTTAAATCCCATTAAATTAAGCACATTTAAATTTAAGCTACCTTGATACTCTCCAGTTGCTTTACTTCCTAAATTATCAAATGATAAAGATAAATTAAGTGGCAACTTCTCTTCTTTTGTTATATTTACATCACTATAATTTTCTTTATTTGATGGAAGTAGTTCAAAGCTTACATTACCATTAGAGGCGTTTTGTAAAATTTCTAAGGCTTGTTCAATATCTCTTAAATTTAATATATCGCCTTTTTTGTTTATGCCAAATGAAGTAAAAATTGAAGCTCTATTTTTAGTGGAATTTTTATCATTTATATTAATAGTGTCTATTTTTCCTGGTATTATTTCAAATTTTAGAGTTTTACTTTTTAAATTTTGTGATGGTAAATTTATAGCAGTTGTGATCAATCCAGCTTTTAAAATTTCATTATAAAAGGAATTATAAATAATATTTATACTCTTTTTTCCTATACAATTTCCATTTTTAAATTTTACATTTTTTAAAGATTTTTTTAGATATTTTTCAAATTTATTATTATCTTTACCGATTAATAAAATTTCATTAATAATAAAGCAGGGTTTTTCGTTTGAGATAATGGCTGAAATTTGATTTTTTTTGGGAGTTAAAATAATATTTGAGCTTTCTTTTTGACTTTCTATAAACTTTAATCTATCTTCTTCTTGCTTGGCTTGGGATTGAGAAATTTGGTTTAAGGTATTTGCAAAAATTTGAACTATAATAAACATAAGTATAAAAAATACTCTCATAAAAACCTCACAAAGATGAAACATATTTCGTTATTTTAACATATAATTCTTATGAAAATCTGTGATAAAGATAATTCTTCTTTTGCAAGAGATTCTTCATTATCTAAATAAGTTTTTATATCATCTACGCCGCTTGTCTAAGAGCGTTAAACTCAGTAACTTTTTATCTTGTATCAGCCAAAGTTACCTCGCCATATTTACCAATGGCAATTTTTTTGTTTGTCAGAGTTTCTATAAAGATAGTAAAATTTCTTTGATCCTGTTGGATAAACTCTAATGTAGAGATTGTTGCTTAATCTTTCAAAATACACTTTATCCTTGGGCTTTAGCTTTTTTATGTAGATATCTGGTCTATCTTTCATGCTAAGCGCCTCCTTTGTTTGGATGTCTGGTAAAAAGTTGTCGATTTATTATTTTATAGGAAATTATATTTTTGGTAGCTAAATTTCATAAATTAAGCTAAAGAGAGCTTGAGATTTTCTTAAAATGGCTAAAAATCGTGATTAAAATAGTAAAAGTGAATTGATATAAATGTTTAAAAATAAAAAATGGTGGGTTCACCAGGACTCGAACCTGGGACCATCCGGTTATGAGCCGGATGCTCTAACCAACTGAGCTATGAACCCATTTAGTTTAAAGATGGTATTCTACAAAAACTAAGCTTTAAGTTTGCTAAATTTCAAATCTAAACAACCACTCTCTAGCCATTTGACTACTCATCTTTCTTATCTTCTATAAGGCTTTCTAGCTCCAAATTTGCTATGCGGCCTATTTTGTTACCTGATATGATCTTTAGATTGGTATAGATATCAATTGCTCCAAATTTAGCCTGCTCGATACTCTTTTCTCGCTTTGACCAAAGTGCGGTTATGGCGCTCTTTTCTTTCTTTAAGCTACTTTCCATCTGCTCAAATGCATCAAGCACGCCTTGCATTTGATGTAAAAAGCTGTTGCTTATGAGATAGTTGTAGAGCTGCTGGACTTTCTCATCTTTGTTTTCGTTGGCATTTGCAACCCTATTTATAGCTACCAAAGACTCTCTAAGGGCAAAACTAAGGCTTTTAAACTCATCATATCCACATATCCAAACGCCATCTACAATCCCAACTCTATCTATCCCATTTGGCATGGCTTTGGTAACAATGACACCGATATCTCCACCATCTCTTCGCAAATCCTCTTTAAGTTTTGCCACCCAGTCACTTCCAAAATGTTTAGTTCTTTTGCTCTCATAAAAGATTTTCCCGCAAGAGTTTAGTCTCTTTCTATCAAAAACTTCATGTATCACATCAGCTCCTGCGGCTCCTTTTGCAACCTCTCTTATCTCATCATCTTTAAATTTATCTCTTAAAAACTCCTCAATTGCGATCTCCATCGCCTCTCCTCTAAGCCTAAAAGAGCTAAGATCGGACTTTTCTTTTAACTCATCAATCTGTTTTTTCAACGCCTCATTTTCAAGCTCTTTTTGCTTAAGCACTATCTCATTTTTGTCCATTATCTCTTTGGCAACCTGCTCTCTTTGGCTACTTAGAAGCTCTTCATATCTCTTTTTGCTCTCATTTAAGGTACTATTTTTAATCTCTATGACTCTTAGCTCCTCTTCATTTTTATACTGCTCAAACTCGCTTTTTTGCTTTAAAA
>CAMQBE010000023.1 GCA_946998935.1 uncultured Mycoplasma sp.
TCAAGCTATTGATGTTAAGACAATTGGCGATGAAAAGAAAGCAGCAGCTGAAGCTGCTAAAGCTGATGATGTTGATAAAGCAAAAGGAGATAAATAATGTCTTCTAAATTATCTAAAAACACAAAAGCTGCTAGAGCACAATACGACAAAAGTGTTGCTTATGATGTTCTTCAAGCAGTTGAAATTGTAAAGAAAACAAGCTTTGTTAAATTCGATGCTTCAGTTGACTTGGTATTTAAATTAAATCTTGATGTTCGTAAATCAGACCAACAACTTCGTGGTGCTGTTGTATTACCTAACGGTACAGGTAAAAGTGTTAAAGTATTAGTTGTTACAAACAATGTTGAAAAACAAAAAGCTGCTACTAAAGCAGGTGCTGACTTTGTAGTTGATGCTGCTGCATTAGAACAAAAAATTAAAGAAAATGATTACAACTTTGATGTTATGGTAGCTGACCCAGCAATGATGCCTGTTTTAGGTCGTTATGGTAAACAATTAGGTCCTAAAGGCTTAATGCCAAACCCTAAAACTGGTACAGTTACTCCAACTCCTGAAAAAGCTGTTGAAGAACTTAAAAAAGGTAAAGCAAACTACCGTACTGATAAAGCAGGTATTGTTCACACCATGGTTGGTAAAGTAAGCATGGATAGCAAAAAACTTGCTGAAAACATTGAAACAGTTATTTCAACAATTAAAAGACTAAAACCAGCCGCTGTTAAAGGTGCATACATTCAAAACATTGTATTATCTTCAACAATGGGTCCTGGTGTTAAAGTTAAAATCGAAAAATAATTTATCTTGAGATTACTCGCTATTAAGCGAGTTTTCTTTTGAACTTTTAACATTTACTTATATAATAAAAATACTATGGAAATTAAAGAATGAGTGACTAAGCAAATTGCTAAATATTCAAAAATAAAGTTCAATGAAAGTACAGCATTAAAAGAACTTAAAATTGATTCATTGTCATTAGCTGAAATAATTTTTGATTGTGAAAACGAATTCAATATAAGAATTAATGATGATGATTTAAAGAATATCCATACAGTTGGCGATGCAATTAAAGCTGCAGAAAATGCTATTAAAAACTAACATTTTGATTATAATATGTTAGCTATTGCGTAGGAGTATAGTTCAATGGTAGAACAACGGGCTTCAACCCCGTGTGTTATGGGTTCGAGTCCTGTTACTCCTGCCATTTTTTTATATATTTTTTATTGATGCTTTACTTATTATGCTATTGACAGGTTAATTAGTCAAAATTCAAATAAAAATATTGAGCGTTTTTAACCCAATATTTCGATTATTTGTTGTAATCTTTACCGATTAACTTCATACATCTATTGTATTCTTTTTCTAAGTCTTCGTCTACTTCTACAATGGTATAACCAAAAGCTTGAGGGCCAGTATGAATTGATACAACTGGAGCGATGTAATCTACATAATATTTGTTGTCTGTGTGTTCTTTGAATTTATCACAAATTTGATTGTAATCATCATTTTGAGCACCACTATGTACATATGTAGCTCAAACTTTATTACCTTTAGCTACTTTAAATTTTTCAAATTTATGATCCAAAACTTTTTTGGCTGATTTAATAAAAATGTGTCCGATGTGTTCTTTCTTTAATTGGCCTTCATCAAAAATAATGGTAGGAACAATTTTAAGTAATTTGGCTATAGCAGCAGCAGAACGATGTAGTCTTCCGCCTTTAACTAGATAGTCATTAATTTTAGGTATAACTCCAGATGAATAATGTCTTTTGTATGTATTAATATAATCAATGTATTCTTGATATTTACTTGGATCTTGTTTTAATTTCATGTTTAATCAGATACATTCAAGCACGATATAATTTAAAACACCTTGAGAATCTAAGATTTCTAATTTTGGATTTTCTTTAGCTAACATCTTAAGTGTTTGATATGAACCAGAAAGATATTTTGAAATAGGATAAACAATAATCTTGTCGTAATCCTTTGACAATTTTGCAAACAATTCTTCAGCTTCTCCTAAATTAAATGATGAAGTTTTAACCGTTGATTTGAATGTGTAATAATTAAAAATATTTGATGAATCTAAGTCAACCCCATCACGATAATTTTTGTCATCAATTGTCATATTTAAAGGCAAGTAATAAAAGCCTAATTTTTCAGCTTCAGCTTTGTTTAAACCGCAAGCTGAGTCTACTACTATTGCATATTTCATAATAGATATTATATTGTATAATTACTTCAATATGTCATTATTTTATAACTTAAATAGCAAGTATAAAAATGCGAGCGTGATTCACATTAATTGCACTATAAAACCAAATTTTAAAGACCAATATCAAGATATTGTCGTTTTTCGTGATGAAAATTTTAATGTTAACTCAATCAATATTTTCAATCAATCATTAATCAAAAATATGCCAGAAAACTTTGGCTATTTAGATTCATCTTTAGAAAAAAGATGATTAAACAAAATTAAAAAATTAAATAATAAATATAACTTCATTATTCCTCAATATTTTAGAGTTGGCAAAGTTATTAAACGCGAAAATCACCCAAATACAGACAAGCTATATATTTTAACTGTCGATTTTGGTGATAGTCAAAAAACTATCATTACTAATACTACTTATACATTAGAAAATAGAATGTTTATATTTGCTTTAGCTGGTGCTATCACAGCTACAGGGACTGAAATTATGGTTAACAAAGTAATGGGTATATCAAGTGAAGGAATGGTATGTTCATATACTTCATTAGATTTAAATAATGAAAAGAATAAAGAACTTTTTGAAGGAAAATTATTTTATAATTTGAATGATAAAGATAAAGCAAAATATCTTGGCGCAGAATTGCCAATTATTTTAAGAGATTTTAAAAACAAGATTTATTAGGAGCAATCATGAATATATTAGAAGAATTAAAAACTAGGGGTATTTTAAAGCAAGTAAGTAATGAGCAAAAGTTTCTTAACTTGAATCCTAAAACTACTGGTGTATATGTAGGTTTTGACCCTTCAGCAAGTAGCTTGCATTTAGGCAACTATATTCTTATTTCAGTTTTAAAAAGATTCAAATTAGCAGGATATCAAGCTTATGCTGTTATAGGTGGAGCTACAGGAATGATTGGTGATCCATCTTTTAAAGATGCTGAAAGAAAATTATTAACTAACAAAGAAGTTGTTGCTAATAGAAAAAATATTCGCAAGCAACTTGAAAGCTTTGGCTTAAATATTTTAGATAACTACGATATTTATAAAAACATGAATGTTTTGGAATTCTTACGTGATGCCGGCAAGCTTGTTAATGTTTCATATATGATGACAAAAGAATCAGTTCAAAAAAGAATTGAAAGAGGCTTGTCATTTACTGAGTTCTCATATCAAGTTTTACAAGGCTTTGACTTTCTAACTTTCTATACAAAGAATAATGTAAAAATCCAAGTTGGCGGTTCTGATCAATGAGGTAATATTACAACCGGTTTAGATATGATTGCAAAAGTACATGGAGATAACCACCAAGCAGTTGCTTTAACCGTTGATTTATTAACTGATAGTGAAGGAAATAAAATTGGCAAATCAACTGGCGGTGGCGGTTTATGATTAGATAAAAATTTATGCTCGCCTTATAGAATGTATCAATATTTATTGAACTTACCTGATTCTTTAGTGCAAAAAGCTTTATACTGATTAACCTTTTTAGATATTAAAGAGTTAGATAAGATCGTTAAAAAACACAATCAAAATCCAGCTGAACATTATGCTCAAAAAGTTTTAGCTCAAGAAGTTACAAGAGATATTTTTGGCGATAGCGAATTAACTGCTGCTAAAAATATAACCGAAATTTTATTTAATAAAAATTACGATTTCAGCGTTTTAAATGATAAAGATGTTCAATCAATTGAACCTTATTTAAAGGTTGTTAAAATAAAGAAAAATGATAATTTAATTGACGTTTTAATTAAAGAACAAATTATTCAATCTAAACGTGAAGCAAGAGAATTTATTAATACAAATGCTTTAAAAATTGATGATCAAAATGTTAATGAAGAAACTATTTACGAACCTAAATATTTCAAACAAAAATACGCCTTTTTTAGAAAAGGAAAGAAGCAAACAATTTTATTAAAAACTAAAAAGTAGCGCTCAGTTTATGAACGCCACTTTTTTTACGAATTAAACTAATCTACAGTTAAATCAGGTGAATCTAATTTATCGTAATTAATTTCAAAAGTATAACATTTTTCTTTTCTCTCATTGTTATTTACTCAAAAGAAATAAAGCTTTAGTAAAGTAGGTTTAACAAACTCATAATCAAATGATGTTTGACCATTTTGCATGGTCATATTTTTAAAGACATCCTTAGTAATAGCAGGAACTATATTACTATTAAACTTAGGCTCATTTTTATCAATATAAATGTATTTATAATAATCTTTTGCATTCAATTTAGGGAAGATACTGTAATCAAGTTGTTTAGTTGGCTGAACTGATGTTTTTTGCGAATTTCTTTTTGCTGCTACAACTATTAAAGGGGTAACTATAGCTAATGTACCAGCAGAAGCTGCTAAGGAAAAAATAATGTGTTTTTGTTTAACAGTCACATTATCTCTTTAAGTAATGTTCAAAAACATCAGTAGTCATATTGTTATTCTTTATAAAACCTTCGATAGCATCTTCATTGAAGATATATCTTAATTTATCAGTTGTAATATCAACTTGGTCTTTGTCTTCTGAATTCAATTTGATCAGACCTTCATTTTCATCTAATAAACAATTATTAATAAATTGTTCGGTATTGATAGTGATGTCAAATGTTTTAGGTTTTGCTTCATTGGTATTTTGGAAATAAAAGTTGTATTCATTTATAAAATCACCTTTGAAGTTATATGGAATAAAGGTACCTTTGTCTTGTACATTTTTAGAGTTAAAAATACTTTTAGTTTCATAGTTGTATTCAGAATATTGATTGTAATAAAAATCAATAATATCTTTATGGTCTCTTCCTAAATAAACTGAATCTTTTTTGTCACTACTCATAGTTATACTTTTTTCAGGAATAAAGTTATTTGAGAATTTGCTAAAACCATAATTAGATGTAGATTGAGGTTTATTTAAGCTATATTCTCTTAAATAGAATTGTTCGTATATATTTGAAAACGGCTTAAATGTTTCTACATAATGGCCAATACCAATAGTACCACCGCTAGGTCCATTTGGACCAAAATAGTCAGGACTGCTTCCATGAGTTCTTAATTGGCTATTATCACTATAACCTTCAATAGAAACAAGTTTATTAGTTCTGCCCATTCTAGCTAATTTGTTAAATTTAGCATCGATTGTGTAATATGAAACTTTTTCTACTTCTTTTGGTTTATACATAATATCGCCAAAGAATCAGGTGTATTTTTCAGGTATTTCTAATCTAGCATAATTAGATTTGATGTTAAAAGTATTTTGATATTTATTTGTACTATCTTTTTTCAATTCGACAGCATTTATATCTTGAGCTCATTCATTATTTGCAAATTGCAAATTAATTGCTCAAAGGTCTTTATAATCCATTTTTAAATCACTTGAGTTTATCAAAATATTGTGGTAAGTAATATTTTGATTGTAATTTCAGATGTCTTTATTAGTTGTATATCTCAAGTTATATTTCAAAGTTAATGAGTTTGTGCCGACAGCCGATATATCAAATTTATCTAAATTAATCATCTTGTTGTTGATTAATAGAATTGGGCTAAATGATACATGCTTATAAGATGGGTATGCGTAGTTAATTTCAATTACGAATTGATCATTGTTAAAAATCCTACGCAATTCAACTGTTCCTCTAATGGTTGTGTAACTTGCATATAAATCACCGTAGTGATCCGATTCTCCTTCTTTTCAAAGAACAGTATTCCGTTTGTATAGTCATTTATCAGCATTTAATTTTATTGTGTTTTCTTGATTGTAATTTTGTTGTTGTACAATCGTAGGATTACTTAAGAGCATTGAAATAATAGAATAGAAATTCTTCTATAGCTTCCTTACGTCTTTTATAGTAAGTTGCTCTAGAAAAATATTTATCTATTCACTCCTTGCATGTTAAGTTTTCTAAAAATTCATGCTGAATAATGTTTGCGCTAGTTTCAGTGAGCATTGATAAAATCTTTTTAAGTTTGTTAATTGGTTCAATTGTCACTTGACTTAGAGCATTGTTATAATGGCCATTTTTTTTTTTTTTGTTTAAGGCCATCCTTTCGTTTGCTTTTTGATTTATTTTTTCTAATTTACAAATGGCTTTAATAGCATCTAATTTTTCTTTAGAACTAACTAAACCCATAAAGTAATTAGCATATGGTGTTATCGTCATATTTTTTCTCCTTTCGCATTCCTTTTATATAAAAACGGAAAAAAATTTTAAAAAAAAGAAAAAATTATCATTTTTCCTTCATTATTCTTAAAAAGTCTATTTATAGCTTTCAATTTTCTTTCAACTTAAAGGTCAAGAGCTAGGAGTATCATTCTTTTTTATTATTTTTACATAATATTCTTTTTCTTTATTATTGAGTGTTTCGATTGACTCAATGGACAAATCATTAGCTAAATAATTAAATGATTTTAGTAATTCATCAGCTTCATCTTGATAGTTTTTACCTTTAGGAAAATAAAAGATTCCATTCTTTTTTAATAAATGATTAGACATCATGTAAAGGTTTTTTAAAGATGAAACTGCTCGTGCTGTTATTAGATCAAAAGAGTTTAATTCTTCTTTATATTCTTCAGCTCTATTTCAAATAATTTTTAGTGTATTTAAATTGAATTCTTCTTTTAATTTATTCAAAAAATCAACTCGCTTTTTTTGACTTTCGATAATAGTTAAATTGAATTTTTGTTTTGAAGCTAATAATATTGGAATACTTGGGAAACCAGCGCCAGCGCCAATATCTAAAACATTTTTATTAGTTAAATCAAAACCGATATTTTTTAATGAACATAGCATATACAAAGAGTTAATAACACCAAGATTAAAAACATCTTCAAGAGTTTTAAAACCAGAAATGTTCATGACTTTATTTTGCTCAGAAACTAATTTAGCATATTTTGCCAAATTATCTATTGTACAGTTAAATTCGAATAATTTTTTATCTTGAATATTTAGATTAGCCATCTATTTTTTAATAGCCTTTCTATATCTTTCATATAAACCAGCAATTGATGAGCCATCAATTTGGCAGCGAATGATTCCTGCTAAAAAGTCATCTAAACTGATGATTTGTAATTTTGAATATTTTTTAGCAAGTTTGCTATTATCAATTGAATCTGTTACTATAACTTTATCTACATTTGGATTGTTTTGAAAGATTTCAAAACCTTTAGAAAAAATAGCATGTGTTGCGGCAACAACTATTTTTTTAGCACCGTTAGCTTTTAAAGTATCAACAGCTTTTAAGATTGTTCCGCCGGTATCAATAATATCGTCAATGATAACAGCATTTTGATCTTTAATATCACCAATTAAGCCCATAACTTCAGTTTGGTTTGGACCTGTTCTACGTTTGTCAATAATAGAGATTTTAATTGAATTAGAAATTAATTCAGCTAGCAATCTTGCTCTTACTGTGCCACCGTGGTCAGGCGAAACAACAGTGAAGCGGTCTCCTGATTGTGTTAAAGCTTTTGCTATAGGATATTGGCCACTAACATCATCAATAGGGATATTAAAGAAACCTTGAATAGCGGGGTTGTGTAAATCAACGGCGACCACTTTTGTGGCACCAGCAGCTTGTAATAAGTCAGCTACTAATTTAGCACCAATAGGTTCACGTCCTGCAGCTTTGCGGTCTTGACGCGCGTATCCATAATAGCTTAAAACAATGTTAAGAGATTTGCAACTTGCCCTTTTTAATGAGTCCATAAAAATAAGTAATTCCATAATGTTTTCATTCACTGGTGTTGAGAGTGAAACTATAACATAGACATCTTGATTTCTCACAGTTTTTTCACTTAAAAGCATGCATTCGCCATCAGCAAAAATAGTTTTTTTAATATTAGAAAGTGGAATATTTAATATTTTTGAGATTTTTTTAGCTAAATTTGTGGCATTTGGCATACCAAAAATAGTTACATCTTTAAAACTTTTCATAAAATAAAACTCCTGTTTTCGATTTATATATATCTATTTTATTATTAATAATTAAATAAATCATAAATTAGTGCAACGCGAT
>CAMQBE010000024.1 GCA_946998935.1 uncultured Mycoplasma sp.
GATTAATAATGTAACAACTAACATAACTCTACCAACGATTAAGTCGACGTATGGTAATAATGCATCACCACCGCCAGCTACTTGCATTGCTGATTGGAATTCATAGTCTCATTTATTTGTTGCTGCTAAAGCAAACATATCAACAACAGGAACAAGAATTTGAACTGTCATAGCTGCAAATACGATAATAGTAGCAATAATACCTGTTATCTTGAAGTAGCGTTTCTTATCTGTAACAACTTTGTTAGTTTTTCTGTTTATAATTCCACCAACGATAGCGGTTGCTATAAAGCAGAATGTAAATAATGCTGTTCAGTTAGCCATCAAGTCTGCAAAGCAGTAAAGTTTGTCCATACCTGAACCATAGATACTGTAGTCACCATTTGGAATGTATACGATACCAATTAATGTGAATACTAGAACAATTGGTAAAGTTAATGCTAATGAGAATACAATACCAACGAATGGTTTGTTAGGATTTAATTTTTTGTAGTATTTTGACCATAATGGTAATTCACCTTCTGCCATTAAGTCTTCTACGTAACGTGGTGCTCACATTGAGAAACCATTAAGAATACCTAATACACCGATTGAAATACATACGTTAATAAGGCCAAATACTATAAAGCCAGCTTTATCTCCTCATCAACCAGTAAAGTAGTCTAACATACCAAAGAAGCTACCATTACCGTTTAATGACATTGAAATAGCAATAATTAAGTAAATAATAGTTGTAATAGCTAAACCTCAGAAGATTGCTCTAGGGGTTTTCTTAGGTTCTTTCATTTCTGATTGAATACCAGCAGCTACATAGAAACCATCGTATGCAAAGAAGATTGCTGATATAGCAAGGAATACACCAAAGAATGCACCCATACCATTTTTATCTGCAATACTTGCACCGTATCTTAACATTCCGTCTGGGTGAACTGTAGAAACATGAACTTTATCTACACCACCTTTACCTGCGAATGCTAATACAAATCCAATAATACCAACGAATACTAATGGAAGGAATTTAACGGCCAAAACAACTTTGTTTTGTACGTCGCCAACTTTTGATCAAATAGCTGGAATTGTTAAGAAGTAAACAGACATAATTAATGAAATGACTGTTCAAATTGCTCAGTCAGCTTTAGTACCAAAGGTCCATGCGTCAACTGAATGACCAGCTGCTGACATAAGAGCACCAACACCATCTTGTAATGACATGATTACATATAATGGCATAAATAAGTAAGTTAAAGGTAAGTAAATGTAAACCATAAAGTTCTTAGATGCTTTAAAGATTTTACGTGAGTTAAATACCTTTGACCATCCAATTAAGGACAAGTTATCGTTTCTTGCTGATGAAATTTCAACTAATGCTAGAGCCATGCAAATAACTGCACAAGAAGCAATAATTCAACAGAATATAGCAAGAATTAAACTACTATGTGAAGCACTAAGAACAGATTTTGATTTAAAGAATATACCAGCTCCGATTGAACCACCCATAACGATTAACATGGCAGCGAAGAAGGTTATCTTTTTGCTCTTTGATTGTTCACTCAAAGTTTTTTCTTCGTTCATTTTTATTTTCCTATTCTTGTACCGCTTTTACCTTCAATTGCCTCTGCAACTTTATTCAAGTCGGCAATAATAGCAACATTTTTAGGGTTAGCGTTTACAAAGTCAATTGCAGCCTTTACCTTAGGAAGCATACTTCCAGGTGCAAATTGACCTTCTTTTATATATTGTTCAAGTTCTTTAACAGTGACACTTGTCAATTTCTTTTGATTTGGCTTGTTGTAGTTTACATAAATGTATTCCACAGCAGTCAAAATAATAAACATGTTTGCTTCGACTTTTGAAGCTAATTTTGAAAGGGCGAAATCTTTATCGATAACGCCATCAACGCCTTGGTATTGGCCTTTAACGTCGATTGTTGGAATTCCTCCGCCACCACCGACAATAACAATGTTGCCATTATCGAAATTCTTTTTAATAGAATTCATACCAATAAAGTCAATTGGTAAAGGTGAAGGAACTACTTTTCTAAAGCCTCTACCTGCATCTTCAACAATTGTTGAATTTGGATTAGCAACTTCAGCTTCTTCACGAGTTTTGTAGAAAGGACCAACTGGTTTAGTTGGATTTTGAAAAGCTTTATCTTTAGCGTCAACAATAGTTTGAGTTAAGAAATAAAGTGTATCTTTTTCAATCTTTTCCTTTCTTAATTCATTAGTAATTGCTGTTAACATATGATAACCAATATAACCTTGGCTCATACCACCAGCTTCAGCAAAAGGTACTGAAGGGGTTTTAGCATTTACTTTTTTAGCATCAGCAAAAGCATTGAAGATCATACCTACTTGAGGGCCATTTCCATGACCTACAAGTACTTTGTGACCTGCCTTAACTAATGCAGCAATTTTTTTAGCAGGAAGCTTAACAAGTTCCTTTTGTTCTTTAGGATTGTCTCCTAAAGCATTTCCGCCTAATGCAATAACAATTTTAGCCATTATAATTTTCCTAATTCTACTGATTAGTAGCCGATTGTGGCAAGAATAACAGCTTTAATTGAGTGCATACGGTTGCCTGCTTGTTCGATTGATTTGTTGTGTTTTGATTGGAATACTTCGTCAGTAACTTCCATTGCACCGGTAGCTACAACTGGATATTTTTTACCAAATTTTTCTTTGATTTCAGCTGAGAAGATAGTGTGGTCATCGTGGAATGCTGGTAAGCAGTGGAGGAACACAACTTCTGGTTTAGCAGCTTTAATCATTTTCATGTCAACTTGGAATGCACCAAGTTCCTTAATACGAGGTTCAAATAGTGAGAAGTCTTCTCCTAATGATACCCATACGTCGGTGTAAATAGCATCAGCATTTTTAGCAGCTTTGATTTTGTCATCTGATAATTCTACTGAGCCACCATTTACTTTAAATAATTCTTGGCAAGCTTTTCAAACTTCTTTGTAGCCTTTGCCATTTTTAACTAAATCGTGTTGATCTTTAGGGCCACATAAAACACAGTCCATACCCATGAATGCTGCACCGATCATTACTGAACGAGCAACGTTGTTTTTAATGTCACCTGCGAATACAATTTTTCTTCCTTTAAGGTTCTTTCCAAAGATTTCTTTTAAGGTCATGTAATCAGCTAACATTTGAGTTGGGTGTTCTTGGTTAGTTAAACCATTTCAAATAGGAACTCCTGAGTATTTTACTAAAGCGTCAACGTCAGCTTGTTCGAATCCTCTGAATTCAATCCCATCATAGAATTGTCCTAAAACCATAGCAGTATCTTCGATTGATTCTTTTTTACCGAAGTTAGATCCTGCAGGGCCTATGTATGTGCAACTTGCACCTAGATCAGCAGCTGCTACTTCGAATGAGCAACGTGTTCTAGTTGAATCTTTTTGGAACATAATAGCTATGTTCTTTCCTACAAGTGGCCTACTTGTAGCGTGAATGCCTTGGTATTTTGATTTTTTAAGGTCAATAGCAAGGTCAATTAAATAATTAATTTGGTCAGTAGTGAAGTTCAATGCTGAATCTAAGCTACGACCTTTCAAGTTCATTGGCATATTTTCTCCTTAAATGCAATATTATTTCGAAATAATTATTTGATTAAGTATTTTAAAGTTGCTTAATCATAAAAATTCTATATCAAAAAGTAATATAGATTAGTTTAAATAATTATTTCTTGAGGTCTTCTCTAACAAGAGGCATTGACATACATCTTGCTGAACCCATACCTAATGAAAGTTGGTTACCATTGAATGATAGAACTTTAACACCAGCGTCTTTTAATGCTTTTTCAGTCAATCTGTTTCTTGAATATCCAACAACAACCCCTGGTCTAATTGTTAAGTAGTTAGTACCATCGAAGTGTGTTTCAATATCAATGTCTAATTGAGATGCATCTTTACCTGCGATAGGAATTAAAATAGGTTTTTTACCGATAATTCCTTCGATAACTTCTTCAAGTGTTTGTTCTTTTTGTTCAACCATTTCAATTGGTTTACTTAAGTCTATTTTTCAAATCTTAAGAACTGACATCATGTTTGGTGAGTATAAGAATTTGTCATAGTCAACCATGGTCAATCAAGTGTCTAAGTGCATCAAGTTGCCCATAGGTGGAACATTTATTGCAACAATTTGTTTAAATTTTGCTTGTGGATTATCTTGTATGTGTTTTGCAATTGTCATAATCGCATCTTTGTTAGTTCTTTCACTAACACCTAATACAAGAGTATCTTTGGTGTAGATAAATACGTCGCCACCTTCAATACTTCCTTTATCGAAACGATCAAATCAGTGAGGTGTGTCTTTGTAATCTGGGTGATTTTCAAAAACAAACTTTGAGAATAATGTTTCTCTTCTTCTTGTAGGGTATTTCATGTGGTTTAGTGATATACCATTACCAGCACTAGCAAATGGATCACGTGTAAAGTATAAGTTTGGCATTGGGTCTACTACTAAAACTTCTTTAGATTTAATTCCCATTTCTTTAGTAGTAATACCAGCCATCATAACTCTAACCATTTTTTTAACTGGTTTGATAGCTAAAAGATAAGCTCTAACTTTTTCTTTCATAGCTGAATCTAATTTAGGTTCTGCTTCATCTAGTCAAGTTTGAATAAATTCATCTTTAGCATTTTGGCTAGCTTTCTTTCATGTATCTGATACTAAGTCATCAAGTTGAATAACTTTAATTCCTTCATCTTCTAATACTTTTAAGAATGCTTTATGTTCTGCTATTGCTGTATCTGGTTCAAGCAATGCAGAGAAAAGTAATTCATCGAGGCGAGAAGGCGCGATACGCCTAATTTCATCGCCTGGTGTGTGAACTAGGACTTCTTTAAGTTTTCCTATTTCACTATATACGTTTATTTTGTTCACGTTTTCTCCTTATTTCCTTTTTACAGGACAAATTTTGTTTTGACATTTTTTAAATGTCTATCTAATTATATATTTTTATTCATATATATGTATAAGTACTAGTACTAATGGGAAAAAATAAAATATATTAATGTAATATTATTGACAAAAATAAAAATTAAAAATTGTTTCTACATTTTTGTCTAAAAATACTATTAGATAGATAATTTGGTAAATATCATACCTTAGCAATAATGCATTATTACATTCAAAATAATTGCATTTTGCATATTGTCTAAAATGTGCAATTTATATGAAACGTTTATGACATTAATGGTTTTTTAAAACCTTAAAAAATATTGTGAAAAACACTCAATTTGTAGTTTACCTAATACTAATCAATATATAAAATTAATATATAATTTAACCACTATGAATAAAACACAAATACAAGAAAAATTAGTAGAGACTCTTAAAAAAGCTCTTAAAAAATTAAAAATTGAAAAGGAACCATTTTTAATTGAACCTAAAACATATGCTGATTTAGCAACCAACGTTGCAATGGGTAATAAAGGAGTTAATCCTATTGAACTAGCCAATAAAATTATTGCTTTGATAGAAAAAGATTTTGCAAAATTGCACATCGCAAAAGCTGAAGTTGCTGGACCAGGATTTATAAATTTCTTTTTAGCTGATGATTCATTTGTAGCATCAGTTAATGAAATTATTAAAGAAGGCAAAAATTACGGACGTGGACATCAAGTTGGAAAGATCAACATCGAATTTGTTTCAGCAAACCCTACCGGATATTTACACGTAGGACATGCTCGTAATGCTGCTATTGGCTCAACTGTAGCTAATATCATGGAATTCGCTGGTTGGAAGGTAACTCGTGAATATTACATCAACGACGCTGGTAACCAAATCGATAATCTTGCTTATAGTATTTTTGCTAGATATCAACAAATCTTTGACAAATCTTATCCAATGCCTGAAGAATCTTACAAAGGCTCAGATATAACTTGAGGAGCAAACGAATTCTATAAAAAATACGGTGATAAGTTCAAAGGCAAAAAATGTGAAGGCGAAACTTTAAAACTATTCAAAGAAGAAGGAACTGCTTTATATTTAAGCCAAATTGAAAAAGATTTAAAACGTTTTGGTGTTTGATTTGACCTATGGTCAAGTGAAAAAGCACTTTATGCTGACAATTCAAAAGTAATCTATGAAGCTATTAAAAACTTAGGTAACACATATAAAAAAGATGGAGCAACGTGATTAAAAACTACACTACATGGCGATGATAAAGACCGTGTATTAATTAAAAGCGATGGAGCTTTCACATACTTTACACCTGATATTGCTTACCATAAAATTAAATTCAACCGTACTGGTAAAGGGGCAATCATTATGAATGTTTGGGGGGCAGACCACTCAGGTTATATTAAGAGAATGGAATGCGCTATGGAGGATTTAGGTCTAAATCAAAAGAATCTTGTTGTTTTATGTATGCAACTTGTTAGATTACTTAAAAATGGCGAAGAATTCAAAATGTCTAAACGTAAGGGAACAAGTTTCTTCTTAAGAGAATTCATCGATCTTGTTGGTGTTGATAGTGCTAGATTCATACTTTTAGATAGAACATATAATTCGAAACTTGATTTTGATATTAATATTGCTACTTCAAAAACAAATGATAACCCAGTTATCTTGGTTCAATACGCTAATGCAAGATGCCATTCGTTGTTAGATAAAACTGCTCTTGATTCTAAGAAAATTAAAGCAACAAAATATAACAATGAAGCTGACGAAAAATTGGTTTCAATTTTGCAAGAATTTCCTGATGTTATAGATAAATCAGCTAAAAAATACTTAACCAATTTGCTAACTCAATATTTAATTAAATTGGCTAAAGAATTTAACTCATGGTATTCAAATAGTCCAAAAATTATTGGTAGCGAAAATGAAGCTAGCCAGCTAGCTTTAGTTAAAGCAGTTAATATAACTATTGAAAACGGATTAAAACTTTTAGGTGTTTCAGCTCCTAAGAAAATGTAATATTTAAGGAAAGTACAATACTTTCTTTTTTTAACTTTATTTATTAATATAATTAAAAAATAAACGAGAAAGGAAATTTATTATGGCAAAAGTAACTTTTATTGGAACAGGGGCTTGAGCTAGCGGTTTAGCTAGCACATTGAGTAAAAATAATCATCAAATAACAATGTGGGGTATTGACACTAAAGAAAATGAAGATATAAATAACGGGTTGAACACAAAATATTTTAAAAATACTAAATTTAATAATCCTCAAAATATTAAAGCAACTTTGGATTTAGAAATTGCTCTAAAAGAACCTGATTATATAGTTATTGCAGTTCCTTCACAATTCCTTGCTTCAACCCTCACCACAATGCAAAAAGTATTAAAAAATAGAAAAGTTAATCTTATCAATGTAGCTAAGGGTATTGATTCAACCACTAAAGAATTTTTCTCAGAAGTTATAAAGAAACAATTTAAAAATAATTTAAAAAATTATTGTTCAATTATTGGCCCCTCTTTTGCAATAGAAGTCTTTGAAGACCAATTGACAATGATAAATGCCGTTGGTCCTAATAAAAGCTATTTAAAAGAAGTTGCTAAAATTTTTAACAATAATACTTTTAGAATTGTGCCTATCGATAATGAAAATGGCGCACAACTTTTTGCAGCTTTAAAAAATGTTTTAGCAATAGGTATGGGAATGGTTAATTTCTATATGCCATATCAAAATCCACAAGCAGCTTTATTGAGTATCGGAATTAAAGAAATTCATAACGTTTATAAAACTCTTTATCCTACTTTTGATGATACAATGGGATTCGAATTATCAGGCATAGGTGATATTCTTTTAACTTGTACAAGTCCAAAAAGTCGCAACTTTACTTTCGGCTACTCAGTAGCTAGAGATGGTCTTGAAAATACTCTTGCTGTCAATAACAAAACTATCGAAGGTTATCATGCAGCTGCTGTTC
>CAMQBE010000025.1 GCA_946998935.1 uncultured Mycoplasma sp.
GCGTATAATGAGAGATAGCCCTTATAATCCATTACCGAAGTATAATGCGTTTCACACTAACCTTATTCTAACAATGAGGGCACATTGGAAGCTGGGACAGGTTTAATGCAAGGCATTAAAACACCGTGAGGTGTTTTTTTCGTAAAAAGAGTATTATTTATAATTATGGTAAAAGCAAGAGCGGTTTATAAGAAAAAGCTTTTAAAAAATACGCCTACTTCAGTTAATAGTGACCACAACAAAACATAGATAAATTGTCAAAATACACTTTGTATAAATAAAACAATTTTTATATATCCACAAATAGGAATAGGAGAGTAATATGAAAAAGAGAATTAGCAATGGCATGTGCGGAGGCACAGAATATAATAGTGGCAAAAATGCCTCAAAAATAATTAAATCAAAAGACATCATTGAATTTAAATTTGACTTTTTATATGACCAAAAATACTATGAAATGAAATAAAACAAGAAAACAATGAATTTATTTATTCATTAGCAATTTCAATGAACAATTTTATTGAACATAAGATAATGAACTGTAAAATAACTGAAGTTGATTTACACAACTTTCAAAGTGTTATTGATAAATTAAACTTAGCCCGCCATAATGGTGATTCTAATTTTACTTGCGGAATACCACCACATTGTGGCTCATATTTTCAAGCAATTTATGCTTCAGGCGAAGAATTAAAATTTCTAAACAACACTAGCCAAATATTTAATGATAGTGAAGCAAAAGAATTAAGTGATTTATTTAATAACTTAGCTAAAAATAAGAATTAATTAATATAACCTATGGTTTGTATTAGAATATAAGTGCATGGGGGTGTAATGGCTTCGACATGCATTGGGTTTTGTAGAAATCAGTAGTTTGGCAAACTATAATGCTTCTAGGTTTTATATTCGCAAACGAATCAGAATCTAAGGATGAAGTGAAGGTTGAACTTCCTTCATTCGCAATTGCACAACAATTGCAAACTTCAAATCTTATTTTTGCTTAATTAGCAATCAAGTGGTTTACTAATGCTTTCCCACTTTAGTGAATCGGTTTTGGGAATAGTATTAATAATTTGCACTAGTTATTAATATGAAAATTTAAGTGCTGGATTGAAAAAAAGTTTTTGAGTATTTTGTCTTTCAATTGACGCCTAAAAATAATCTAAACTGTAAAAAGTTTCTATAACGCTTGGTGTGTGGACTCGGGTTCAACTCCCGACATCTCCACCATTTGTACATCAAGTGCATCAAAAAAGTAAGGGCTGCTTGCTCTTACTTTTTAAACTATCTATTAGTTCTCTTAAGGAAATTTTGGAACATTATTTTGAGGTATATTATCACTATCATTCTTATCATCATCTGAATGACTTAAAGGTTTAACTGCTTTGTCTTTCATTTTCTTATTTGCTTCAACAAAGAAATTAATAACATAATAAAGAATTAATGCTATTACACCCAAAACAATATAACAATCAGCGACATTAAATGTACCTTCTTGTTTCGTTCATCTTTCTCAAAATGGAACAAAGATAATATCTTTAACCATACCAAACTTAATTCTATCTATTGCATTTCCTAAATCACCAGCAGCTATTATAGCTACAAGAATAATAACTGGCTTTTTGAGTGTAAACAAAGGAATGGATAATAAGAAAATTAATACAATAAAACTAAGCGTCTGAATCAATCATTTTGGTGCTGTTTTCATGATTGTAGTTGTTTTATTTTCCACAGATCTGATACCAAAGATTACAAAGTTTTTTTCGCCTTCATGTTTAGCGTTTCAAAGGCCTTGTGTATGTTCTGCATCTCCTCATTCAAATAAAGTAGCTTTAGTAAGCATATCAATTAATAAAACACCAAATAACACGCAGAAGAAAATTAAATAGTTTTTAATTATCGTTTTTTTGTTATCACGAACAAACTTAGTAAAGCGATTTCAAACATTGCCTTTTTGTTCGTCGTCATTATTCATTTCATTGCCATTATATTCTCTACTCATGATATACCACCTTATGACATAATGGGCAAATGTCGTCTTTTATTTGACTTGGTATAAAGTGATTTCAACATCTTAAGCATTTTACCGAGTTAAAGACTTCAACTTTATTTTCGCTTCCAAATTCAATCATTCCTACCATCAGTAATTGTTTTAGATCTAATGATTTAATAAAATCATTTTTAACTTTTAAAGTCAATTTAGCTTCATTAGTTCTTTTAATTAAACCATCTTTAATAGCATTTTCTAATAAACCATTAATTTCATCTCTAAGATTAAAGAATTCTTGCCATTGTTCGATTATTTTTTCATTAACTTTGTTAACTTTTTCAAAATGTTCAAGATGAACGCTTTCAAGTTTATTCAACTTATCAAAGTTTAAATAAGCATCTTCAGCAGTAGTAGGCAAAATAGGTGCTATTGCTTTAATTAAGAAATCTGTAATTTCATAGAAATTAGTTAAAATCATTCTGCGGTTAATTGATTCTTTTTCTTCAATATAGACAACATCTTTAGCTATATTTAAATAGAAGCTTGAAAGTTCAATTACATAATTATTTAAGATTTTAACAACAGTTGAAAACTTATATTCATCATAAGCTTGATAAACATCAGCTTTAACTTTTTCTAATTGTTCTTTGATATATTCATGAACTCCAGTTCTTAAAAAGGTTGAATCGTATTTAAAACCATTTAGGTTACCTAATAAAAACTTAATAGTGTTGCGAATCTTACGATAAGTTTCAGCGTTTTGATTCAAGATATTATCTGAAACAGAGACATCATTTGTATATTCACTATTAGCAACTCATAATCTTAAAATATCTGCGCCTGAACGATTTATTACTTTAAGTGGATCAATTACATTGCCTTTAGATTTAGACATTTTTTCGCCTTTGGCATCTAAAACAAAACCATGACTTATTAAGTTTTTATAAGGCGAAACACCTTTAAAAGCAACTGAATTGATTAATGAAGAGTTAAATCATCCACGGTATTGGTCGCTACCTTCAAGATATAAATTATAAGGCGAAGTAAGATTTTTATCAATATCAACTGCTATTGATGTTGAACCTGAGTCAAACCATACATCCATGATATCCATTTCTTTGGTATATCCAAGCTTGCGGTATTCTTTAGGTAATAATTCATCAGCTGATTTTTCTCATCATATATCAGTGCCATGTTTTTCAACAAGTTGAATAATGTAGTCAAAAATATCTTCACGTAAAACAGGTTTTTTATCTTTATCATAGAAGATAATAATTGGCACACCCCAAGTTCTTTGACGGCTTATAGTTCAATCTTGACGGTCAGCAATCATATTGCTTAAACGCTTTTTACCTCAGTCAGGAATAGTGTTAACTTTTTCTAATTGAGCCAAGATTTCATTTCTTATTTTATTAATTGAAACGAATCATTGTGGAGTCCCACGGAAAAGAATTGGTTTATGTGTACGCCAGTCATGTGGATATGAGTGAACTATTGAACCTTTTGCTAAAAGTGCTTGCTTATTGGTTAATTCGTCTAAAATCATATCATTAGCTTTTTCATAGAAAACACCTTTATATTTGCCGCCTTGCTCATTAATAACACCATCATCTTCAATGTGCATAATCATTTTTAAAGCATTTTTAATTCCAATTTGGAAGTCATCTTCACCAAATAATGGAGCAATATGAACTAACCCAGAACCACTTTCTAAAGTAACGTGGTGGCCAAAAACAACTGGACATTTATTATTATTCAAAGGAGAAAGATATTTGCAATTTAACAATTCATCAGCATTAAAAGTAGTAGTTGCTTTAACGCCTTTTCAACCAAAAGCTTTAGTTACTTTAGCTACTAAATCTTTAGCAATAATGTAACCTTTTTTATCATGGATTACTCTAGCATATTGAAAGTCCTTACCTACTGCTACACCTGCATTAGCTAATAAAGTTCAAGGTGTAGTAGTTCAAATAACTAGCTTGTCACCATTTTTAATTTTTTGAGCGCCTAAATTGTCAATAATATCAAAACCAATAAATATTGATGGACTTGAAATATCTTTATATTCAACTTCTGCTTCAGCTAAAGCTGATTGACTTGAAGGTGATCAATAAACAGGTTTTAAGCCTTTATAAATTAGTCCACTAAAAACCATCTTTTTGAATAAACGTAATTGTTGAGCTTCAAATTTAGGATCCATTGTGATGTAATATTTTTTAAAATCACTTAAAAGTTGCAATTGCTTGAATTGTTCAATTTGTTTTGCAACTTGTTCTTTAGCATAAACTGCAGCTTTTTTGCGCAACTCAATTGGACTTAAAGATTTGTAATTTAAGTGCGCTTCTTCAAGCATTTTATGCTCAATAGGTAGCCCATGTGTATCTCAACCAGGCACATAAGGTGCATAAAAACCTTGCATGTTTTTATAACGCACAATAATATCTTTTAAAACTTTATTTAATGCGTGTCCTATATGTAAATTACCATTAGCATATGGAGGACCATCATGTAAAACAAAAGGTGTATTCTTTTCGTTTTGTTTCAAAACTTTTGAATAAATCTTTTCGTCTTCTCATCTTTTTCTGAAAGCAGGTTCCTTGACAGTAAGATTGGCACGCATGTCAAAGTCTGTTTTGGGCATGTTAAGAGTATCTTTGTAATCAATTTCTGCCATATTTACTCCTTTATTTTTTGTTTTTAATAATTACTTTTAAGAAGTTATCAAAAAGAGGGTTTGAACTTAAAACTCTTGTTGAAAATTCAGGGTGATATTGAACTCCTAAAAAGAATGGATGATTTTTATATTCGCAAATTTCACAGTTTTTATTTGAAGGTTTGAGACCGCTGAAAACGAAATTATTATCTTCAATTTTATCAACATATTCTTTAGCTACTTCATAGCGGTGACGGTGGCGAGCATAAAAAATATCTTCACCATAAATTTTAGCTGCTAAAGTTCCTTTTTTAGCTTGAACTTTATCTGCGCCTAGACGTAAAGTACCGCCAATAGCTGCTTTATCACCATTTTCATAAAAAGGTGTTAAGACAAAGTTTCAATTTGGAAATTCTTCGGCAAACTCTTTACTTGTAGCCTTAGTAATTCCTACTCTTCTAGCTTGATCAACAACCATAGCTTGAAAACCAAAACATATACCTAAAGTTGGAATTAAATTATCTCTAGTAAAGTGAGCTATTTTAACTTTGCTTTCAAAACCACGAGAACCAAAACCAGGTAAAATCATTACTCCATCGTAATTTTTAGTTAAAGTTTTTAAATCACTATTTGCTACTTTATCAGCATCCATTAAATCAAAATGCAAGTCGATATTTTGATGTGCTGCAGCTATTTTTAATGATGAAATTATTGATAAATATGCATCTTCAAGTTCTGAATATTTACCTGCTAAAAGTAAATTAATTTTATATTTTCTTTCTGAAAGATATTTTTTCAAAAAGCTTTTTCAAGGTTGATAAGCTTTATCATCTATTTTTGCTTTAATATTGAAATATTGGTAAATAATATCAAGTATTTTTTGTTCATATAAATACATTGGGATTTCATAAATGTTAGCTTTATCAGGAACACTAATAACATGGTCTTGAGCTAAGAAACTTGCTTCAGCTGCTTTGTTAATAATAGCTTTATTTATTTCACCTTGTGAACGTAGTAATAACAAGTTAGGCATAATACCAAACGAACGTAAAGATGCTATTGATACTTGTGTTGGTTTTGACTTATATTCCTTTGAAGCAGTTAAATAAGGAACAAAAGCAATGTGATTGAAGAATACTGAACCAGGGTTTAATGAAGCAAATTTAGAGATTGCATAAATGTATGGATTTGATTCAATATCACCAACTGTACCGCCTATTTCAATCAGAATGAAATCAGGTTTTTTACTCTTAGCTAGATTTTCAATAACAGCAATTATTTCATTAATAACATGTGGTACTATTTGGACTGTTTTACCACCATAAAGACCTTGGCGTTCTTTTTCAAAAATCCGTTGGTAGATTCTTCCGCTTGTGAAGTTACTATCTTTTGATAATTCAACATCAATAAACCTTTCATAATGGCCTAAGTCCAAATCAGTTTCACCACCATCAGCGGTTACAAAAACTTCGCCGTGTTCAATAGGTGACATAACTCCTGGGTCAATGTTAAGGTAAGGATCAAGTTTTAAGGCGAAAACTTTAAAACCTTGGGCTTTTAATAAATTTCCTATACTTGCTGAAGTTACTCCCTTGCCCAAACCAGAAAGTACACCTCCAGTAGTAACTATAAACTTAGTCATATATAACTCCTGAAAAGATAACATTTAATAATATTATTCTAATACATATGCTTAAATATTAATAATAATTGCTATGAATAAAAAAAGCTAGATAACTAGCTTCTTGGAGGTTTCCCAGTATTTCCTACAACAGGAAGGTATTCACCATCGAAAGATAAATTATATAAATACTTCTTTAATATGGCTTGTTCATAATCTTTACTTGGATCAGGATCAATTCCAACTACACTAATAGTGCAGTGATTATGATTTTTACCATAATGAATAAAACCTATTGAAGAATCAATTCCTGGGCAGCAACTATCTTCACTAGTGCTTTTACCTAAATCTAATTTAAAAGTTTTAGTTAATGTATTATCTTTTTTAAAAATCGCTTTATAAGTTATAGCAACATGCGTGTTTTTGTCAATCACTTCGCCAAAATCAACAGGAATTAATATTAAATTTTCAAGATGTTTTTTATGTTCTTCAGATGTAATATAACTTATTCTTGGTGCTAGTTTCCCGATTATTCCACGTGTTATTAAATATTCAAAAGTAAAATAACCTTTATGGCCTTTAGGCGGTAAAAGTTTTTCTTTCATTACAAAGTCATTATTTGCTTTAGGAGGTTTTACAAAAGCATTAGGATTATTTTTATTTTTTTCATAAACTTCTTCTATTCTCTTTGCTTCTGCTTCAAGCATTTCATTTGTAATTATTAATTTGTATTCAAGAGCATGACTTTCTAAAAATTCAACGTCTTCATGAAACTCTTTAATATCTGCAACGCTATGCTTATTTTTATTGGCATTTTTTACACTTGCTTCGCCTTGACAACTTGCAGAAATAGCCGCTACAGCTAAAATTGGTAATGTGGAAATTGAACCTAAAATAACACTCTTTTTCATGTTGATTTGCCTTCTATTGTTCTATGACTATTAACATTATTCTAAATTATTAGATAATAGATATTTATAAAAAAGGTAATTTTGCGGAAAAAAGTATAAAAAAACTTCGTCTTGAACGAAGTACATAACAATATGATATGGTGGCTCCGGCAGGAATCGAACCAGCGACACACGGAGCTTCAGTCCGTTGCTCTACCAACTGAGCTACAGAGCCATGGCGGTCCAGACGAGAATTGAACTCGCGATCTTCTCCGTGACAGGGAGACGTATTAAACCACTTTACCACTGGACCATGGTGGCGGAGGCTGGATTTGAACCAGCGGTCTCAAGGTTATGAGCCTTGCGAGATACCAACTTCTCCACTCCGCGAGGTGTATATTTTATTTTTCGGTGT
>CAMQBE010000026.1 GCA_946998935.1 uncultured Mycoplasma sp.
ACTTTCAACTAGCTTTTTGCTATACTAAATATATATTAAATTTAAGTATTCAATAGAAAATAGCATATTGCTATTTATTAATAAATAAGTTAAAGCAAATAGCGTTTTTTTACTAATATAACTATAAAATAGGCTTATCTGTATAAAATGAGTGATATTTTAAAATCAAGAATTATTCAACTATTTAATAAATATTTAATATTGAAAACAATTCAACTGAGCATTTTATGCACTTGGGAACCGCAAGTTTTAGATTAAATTTTGGTCTATATTTTGTTTTAAATTTAGCTTATTTGTTATTAGACTTATGTATTTTTTTAGTAGTTTTGGGGGATAGCTTTTGGGGGTAGTAAAAATTAATATACCGCTTCAGAGCTTTCTTAGTATAAGAACCTAAATTAATATAATATATAATTATCTACATATAAGGAGGCATTATGAAATCATTAATGAAATTTCAATGAAAAGTATTTTTAAAATCAACCAAAATTGCAATAATACCCTTCATTGTTCAATTTTTATTTTGAATAATGGGAATAATTAATCTTATTGTGAGCAAAGATATTCCTAAATCTATTTTGTATTTAGTTACTGGTAATACATACATGATTTTATTTACATTTACAGCATCAATAATTGCGGTAAATATTTTCTATAATTACAAATCTGAAGGCATGGAATATCTCATGTATTCTAAGCCTATTTCGCGTAAGACTTTATATTGGAGCAACTTTTGAATTGCGTTCTTAATTTATCTTTTATATTCAGCTATTTTTACAATTTGGAATCTTTTAACTTTTCTTTTTACTAGTGTAGCTAATTTAAAAGCTAATGTACCAGATAAACAAGTTTTTAATGCAAGTCATAGTATCTTAGTATGTTTATTCTTTTTCTTAGGCTCAATTTTTTATGGCTTCTTTTTAATTTCAATAGTAGCTATTTGTTTTACAAAAGTAAAAGCAAAAGGAATGACTGGAATTATGCTTGGTGGTGTTATTGGTGGGACAATAACACTAAGTATTTTTGCAGGGGCTATGCAAATGGCAGAAAACTATAACGAAAATAAAGATTTAACTTTGAAAAACAAACGCGATGAAACTTATCGTAATTTGATTTATAAAAATCAAGCCGAAGACGATAAATGAAAATATAAAGGTATTAAAAAAGGAAACTACTTATTAGTAGATAAATCTAATGCTGATGAAGTTGATGCCTTTAAAGTACGTTCAAAAACTCAATTTTCAGAAATTATTCAAACTTTTAACATGAGTACATGAATGCAAAGTATTTATGATACCCCTCTAGAAGGCACATTTACACTTCAAAATAGTGGCAAGAATCTAAACATCGATCCTCTAATGACTGCTTTATATCATTTTAAAAAAGTAAATGTTGACAAGCTATTAAGCGTAAATAAAGGTTATTTAAAATGAAATAGAAGTGGTAATAAAACTGAAGATTATTTATATTTACTTGAACCTAAAGGCCTTGAAAGAATAAATTATCTTTTTGCTAGTGCTATAGCCATCAATGAAAACTTAGAATATGATGAAAACGCTAAGGTTGTAATAACTAAAAATGATTTAAGCAATCTTTATGTAATTGACAGTATTAATTCTAATAGTGCAATGGCTAAAGAAATTAGTGACTATTTTAATATTTTTGCTGAATCAAATGATGGCTTAAAAGTTTTAAATCCAGCTTTAATTAGCTATGCTAAAACAACTAATGATGCTTTAAATGCAAAAGGGGATAATGTTTCTTTAGCAGAAACCTTAAGTGGTATTGGAATAGCAGCAGGTTGATTTGAACAAGTTATTAAAGAATATTTATGAGCTAATTATCGTGATGCTTTTAGAGGTTTTAAATTATCAAAAACTATAACAAATGATGATATTAAAGTTAAATATAAAACTTGAATTGATTCAACAACGTATCAAGATTTCTTAGACAAAAAGAAAAATCCAGATTTTGCTAAGGAAATAGATTGATATAACAATTTTATAAGAATGGAAGCTGTTAGATTGCTTTATAGTCAAATTAAACTTAATCATTTAAATGGTTACGTAAATGCTTTAAATAAATACTATGAAGAAATAAAATCAAACAAAGATTTAAAAGAAGCTATGACGCTAGTTAAAATTATTGATCCTGAACATGTAAGTCCAAATTATCAAGCTTATCAAGTTAAAAAGATAGCCACCTTTCCTTGATATACTGCATTAACCTTCTTCTTTACAATAGGAACTATTTTGTTGTTTGCCGGACAAAAAAGATATGAAAAGTATCAATTTAAAATTTAGGAGGTATCATGGAAAATAAAGAAATAGCAATTAAGTTTAAAAATGTTAAAAAAACATTTAACAATAAGAAAAATACTGAAGCAAAAATTGTTTTGAATAATATTACTTTTAACGTTTATAAAGGTGAATTTCATGGTTTTATTGGAGCTAATGGTGCCGGTAAAACTACAACCTTTAGATCATTGCTTTATTTTTATCCTGATGTTGAAGGAACAATTTTAATTGATGGTGTTTCATTTAGAAAAGCAGAAAGTAGAAAAGCTTTAGGCTATATTCCCGAAGTAGCTACATTTCCTAAAAAAGTTTCTATTTGAGAATATCTTATAGCGTTAGCTACTTTTTCTAATTTAACTGAGGAACAGGCAAAAAAGGAAATTATTAAGTGATTAAAATACTTTCATATTGATATCCAAATAGCTAAAAATAGAACAGGTAATCAGCTTTCAAGTGGACAACAAAAGAAGATTCTTTTAATTCAAGCTTTAATTCATAATCCAAGTATTTTAGTACTTGATGAACCTGCAGCTAATCTAGATCCAGAAGCTAGAATTGAATTATATAGATCATTAAAAAACTTGCAAAAAGAAGGTAAAACAATCTTTATTTCAAGCCATATTCTAGCCGAATTACAAGAATACATTGATAGCGTAACAGTATTAAAAAATGGTGAAGTTCAATATAGTGGAACTATTGAAGATTTAAACCAAGGTGAAGTTTATAAATATAAATTGATTACTGATAATGTTAAAGCCACATTAGATATTTTAGTTACTCTAGCTAAAGAAAATGAGTTACTAAAATACCAAAATGCTGATTCAATAATTTATTTCAATTGCACTGAGGAAATCAAAGACCAGTTGTTAAAAATAATAGTTGAAAAAGATGTTCATATAAAGTTGTTTGATTTAAACACGGTTAATTTGAATGCTAAATTTTTCAACTCACCAGAAGCAGAATAACCTTCTGCTTTTTTAAATAATATAAAATATATTATTATAAGAAGGCGTAATGAAATCTTTAATTGAAGTACAATGAAAAATGTTTTGAAAGTCTAAAAAAGCAATAATTGCCTTAAGCATTATTTTTGCTTTGTTATTTCTTGCAAATGTTTTAATAGTTTTTGGAGTACAACAAAAATGAATTATTTATAGCGTTATATTGTCTACTTCATTTGTGTTAATGACTGTTTCAGCAGGGGTGGTATCGACAAGTATTTTTTACAACTATAACGAAGAAGGCATGGAATATTTACTTTATTCTAAACCGCTTTCTAGAAAGCAAATTTATTGAAGTAATTTTATAGCTACTTGATTAGTATTTTTACTTTGAATTAGCATATATACTGTAGCATATGCTTTATTATTTGCACTAGTAGATATCATCTTGCATTTGCAAAAAATAAAAGGTTATCCTTTTTGTGCACGTAATAACTTAGTACTATTAACAACTTTCTTTTTTGGAAGTGTTATATATGGTTTCTTTGTTATTTCATTAGTAGCAATCTCAAGTTCAAAAATAAGTGCAAAAGCTGCACAAGGTATTATTTATGGAGCTTTAATTGGCGGTTCATATTTATTTCATACAGTTTGCCAAGTATCAAAAGCTTTTGATAGCAATGGTATATATCCTAAAGATGAAGATAAATTAAAATATTTAAAAATAAATGACAATGGTAAAAATGATTTAGGTTCAAAAGGCTATGAAATAGATTTCTTTATTGAAGTAGATAATAATGAAGAAGCTAAAGCAGCTTATAAAAATTATTCAAAAGTCAAAGCCTCAACAGTATTAAGTTATTTCGATATTCAAAATTGGTTATCTTGGTTTATTGTAGGGCCTATTGATGGAATGGAAAACACTGTAACTTATCAACTAGCATTAGACGATTTCTATAAAAAAGCATCAATAAGCGAATACACAAAAACTTTTGATGATTATCATACTTTTTTAAGCTGGAACAAAGACGAAAAATTATATATAGCTGATTATAGAATTCTAGACCAAGAAGATTTAGCTTCTTATTTTGCTTATCAAAGAGAAGTATCAATAAATCAATATTATGGAGGATCTAATGGTGTATATTGATTAGGTTGAAACTCAGATGATAAGTTTAATAGATCACTTTATGATAAATATAATAAATACTTTATTTCTGCTATGAATAATGACAATGATTTTAAGGCATTGAATCCAACAGAAGCAGCTGCTTTAATTCAGGAAATTGAAAAACTTAATGTTGATTTAGCAAACAATAAAAACATGACTTCGCAAGATTATATTAATAAAACTGATGCTTTAAGAAAACAAGCTAAAAATATCATTTGAGAATTTATCTGAAAAAATAGACAAGAATTGTTTAATAATCTTTTTGCTGGCGGCTTCGATAAAAGCGTAGACCAAGCCAAAAAAGATGAACTTAAAAACTTAATTGCTTCAAATGATTTAGATGCTTTTAGAAACGCTGATAGTATGGAACAAATTGTTAGAGTAATTGGTCTTAGAATTGACTATATGACAAAGATGTTCTTTCACAATCAAATATTTAATAAGAAGTTATCTAACATAGTTTCATATTGTAATGCTAATAAAGATTTAGATAGTAATCTAAATTTCGCTGGCTACAAATATGGTTTAGTTTTCAATCCTAAAGACTATGAAGCTAAAGATGCAACATACTATAAACATACCAGTGTTGCAATTATTCCATGATATATTAGTGTAATAATTCTTTTATCTTTAGGCGCTCTTGTAACAGGTTTAGGTTATAGAAATTATTTAAGATATAACTTCAAGGCTTAGGAGGGATTATGGATAAAAAAATAGCAATAGAATTCAAAAATGTTTCTAAATCTTTTCAAAATAAATCTAAAGCAAATAAACAAGTTCTTAAAGACATGTCATTTAATGTCTACGAAGGCGAATTCCACGGATTTATAGGGACAAACGGCGCAGGCAAGACTACAACTTTTAGATCATTACTTTATTTCTACCCTGATGTAAAAGGCGATATTTTAATTGAAGGTGTTTCATTTAGAGATGCTAAAAGTAAAAGCAGTATAGGCTATATTCCAGAAGTAGCAACTTTCCCTAGAAAATTAACTATCTATGAGTTTTTACAAGTAATGGCTAAATTATCTGGTCTTTCAAAAGAGCAAGCAACTAAAAGAATTGATGAAGCATTAAAGAAATTTAATATCGATATGCAAGTAGCTAAAAGTCGTACTGGTAAGCAACTTTCAAGTGGACAACAAAAGAAGATACTTTTAATTCAAGCTTTAATAAATGATCCTAAAATATTGATACTAGATGAACCCGCAGCTAATCTTGATCCGGAAGCTAGAATTGAACTTTATCAATCACTTAAAGAATTGCAAAAAGAAGGTAAAACAATCTTTTTATCAAGCCATATTTTAGCTGAATTGCAAGCTTACATTGATAGTTTAACTGTGTTAAAAGAAGGCCAAGTTCAATACTCAGGTTCAATGGCGGAATTAAGTTCCAAACTTGATTATCAATACAAATTTGTGCCTGTTGATATTAAAAAAGCAAGTGAATTTTTTAAGAGTTATAAATCAAAAGACAAAGAGTTTAAATATCTTTTAAATGAAGATGCTATTCTCTTTAATTGTTCACAAGCAGAAGAAAAAGAACTAATGAAAAAATTAGTTGATGAAGATATTGATATTAAGTCAATTGGTAATAATAATGTTGACTTAAATAAAACATTCTTTGGCGCAAGCAATGTAGAATAATTAATTATGAGGATAGATAATCTATCCTTTTATTTTGCTCATTTTATTTTGTTATCAATAAGCAATTTTGTTTATTATAATTAAAAAAAATAAATTGTTTTGGAGGTTAAAATGGCTACACCGCATATAAGTTGTACTAAAGGCGAAATAGCAAAAATAGTACTTTTACCAGGCGATCCTTTAAGAGCTAAATATATGGCAGAAAAGTTTTTAGATAACTATAAATTGGTTTCATCAGTAAGAAATATTTACTTTTATACAGGCGAATATAAAGGGACTAAAGTAACTATTGGTGCAAGTGGTATGGGATCTGCAAGCATGGGTATTTATGCTTATGAATTGTTTAGTGTTTATGACGTTGATGTTATTATTCGTGTAGGCTCAACAGGTAGTTATATTAGAGAATTAAATACTAAGGATCCAGTTATTGTAACTCGTGCTTATGCTGATGGTACTGGCTTTAGTGAATTAATGATAGGTTCTAAAAAACACAATGCCTATCCAGATAAAAAACTACTAAAAGTTTTAGAAAATTCAGCTGGAAAAATGAACGTAAATCTTAAGGAAGTATCTTGCCATTCGACTGATGTGTTTTATGGCCTAAGGTCAGTTGAAGATACAATTAAAAAAACTAAATGTCAAGTGGTAGATAATGAATGCTTTGCTTTATTCACAACTGCACAACGAACTAAAAAACATGCTGGTGCATTATTAACCGTAAGCGAAAATATAGTTAAAAGTACATCATTAACTTTTCAAGAAAGACAAACGGAATTTAGCACTATGTTTGAAGTAGTTTTAAATTCTCTAAAAGAAATAGAAAGGTCAATTTAAATGATTGAACAAGCAACATATGTTACAAAATTAGGTAATCTTAAAATTAGTTATGAAAAAGAAAAAGTAGTTGGTTTAGAGTTTCAATTAACTAGAGAATATGATGAAGGAAGCAGAAATAAATTTACTTTCGGTGTAGCAAACCAAATTAAAGAATATTTAGTTGGTAAAAGAAAGAAATTTGATTTTGATTATGAGTTTAAAAATGCAACATTATTTCAAATAAGAGTTTGACGTGCTTTAATGGAAATACCTTATGGTAAAACTAAGACATATAAAGAAATTGCTATACAAGTAGGACGTCCAAATTCAACAAGACCTATTATCTCAATATGCGAAAATAATCCGCTAATTATCTTTGTTCCTTCTCATAGATTAACTAAAGAAAATGGTGATATTTCTGGCTTTAAATATGGTGATCAAATGAAGAAAGATTTGCTTATTTTAGAAAGCAATAATAAATAACCAATTATTCTATATATAAGAGAAATTAGTAAAAACACATGGTATAAAAAATAGAGGCTATGAAAGAACTTTA
>CAMQBE010000027.1 GCA_946998935.1 uncultured Mycoplasma sp.
ATCGCTTTGAAATGCTACAAAAAGATGGATATTTAGCAAACTATTTAGGATCTTTAATGTTAGCAGGGCCAAAGATAAAACTTTTCCCAACTAATGTTGTGACAAATATACCTTTTAAAGTAGCTTTTAGTGAATTAGTTAATTATTCTAAAGACGAAATTTTTATGATGCAAAAGATAGTTTGTGCGCTATAAATAGCGCTTTTTTTATAATTTTGCGAAATAATACTTATAAAAGAAAGGAATAAATATGATAAGAACAACAAAGGTTTATATCGACTTTGAATGTATAAATGGGAAATTCACCAAAGCTTTAGGTTTTAATGATAATATGCCATTTATGCATTATTTATATTGAACAAACAATTTCAATGCTCCTTATGCAGACACACAATGAATATCAAGTGAAAAAGAATATTTGAATGAAAATGAATTAATAAATACCTTGAAGCAAGACTTATGAAAGATATACAAATAATTGAAGAATATACTGATTCTAAAGTTATATTTATTTGTCACGGTTCCAACATAGAAGAAGAAATAATAAACGATAAAATGAAACTAGATAACGATGTAATAAGATCTTCAAAAACTGAAGGATATGATCTAGATAAACTTTATAAATCTAAACTTTATTGAAAAGGAAATAAACATTATTTCAAGGCAACAAAGGAAATACTATCACGCCAAAAACATATAAAACATATTGATGATATTCTAAGCGATAATGGATGACTAACTTCTCACTTAGGAACTTTAATTGTGGCTAATGACAAATATATAGAATTACCTAAAAATATGCAAGCTTCTTTCTCAGAACAAGATTATTACATTTTTGTCGATGAGCTTAAAGAATATTCAAATGACGATGCTAAAAAATTATGTGAACTTGATAACTATTTATGATAAACATCATTAATATTTTCTTTTCAAAAACCTAACAATTGACTTTGCGCTGATTGTTGGGTTTTTAATAATTCGTAGTAATAACCTTTTAATTCTGAGTCATTAATTCAATATCATTTATCTTTCTTATTTAATGAAAAATATTGTATTCTAGCTAAACCTTGCGAAATAATGCATTTACCTATATCATAGTTGTTTTCGTCAAATATACGACATACTCAACGATTATATTTGTCTTGAGTAATATATTGAATAGTTATATCCTTTTGTCATAATTTTTTAATTAATAATTCTTTAGCTAAAACGCCATAAAAATTTTCTAGTTTTGCTAGTTGCTTGTTTTTATCAACTTGAAAACTCTTATACGTTTCAGGCGTATCGATGCCAAAAATTCTTATTCCTTGTCTTTTAGAGCCATTATCAAAATAAATAGTATCTCCATCTATAACATTAAAGGGTCATTTAACTTTGTATTTAGCATATTGATAAGGTTTTATTTCTTTACTACATGCAACACAAAAACTAGCACACACTGGCGCTAAAAAAGCTGACATTAAAATTCATTTTTTTATCTTCATACCTTACTTTATGCAAAAAATAAAAAATTAAATAAAAAAAGGAAAAAGTTATCATTTTTCCTTCATTATTCTAAATTAACTAAATTAGATATTTGGTGCTTCACCTGTAAATAATGTATTCGTTACTTCGTCCTTTTTTAAAATCTCTACAAGTTCGGTTGTTGTTTTACATTTTGCAAATTCATCTTTAGAAATTTTTAAGCTTTCCTTTAACATATCATCTATTTTGGCTTTTTTAACTTCATCAAGTTCTTCTTGAAGTTGTTTTTTTTCTTCTTCATCTTGTGTTTGGTCTATTTGTTCTTGATAATCAGAAATCATTTTATCACGCATTTCTTTCATTTTTTTAACTACAGCGTCATAGCCTTTAGAAAAGTTTTCTTTAAATTTCTTTTGCAATTCTTGAACTTGGATTTTTTGTTCAGGTGTTATATCAGAAGCATTTAAAGCCTTATTAATTTGTTCTTCGTAAAAGGCTTTAAAGTCTTTTTTAGTTTGGTTATCACCACATGAAACTGTTGCCATTGGAATAGCAAGAGCAAAAATAGATAAACCGCTTAATGGTAATAATAAATTCTTTTTCATATTTTCCTTTATTTTTTTACTATTGTATATACCAATTTCTTTGGTATGTAAATATTAACAACTTTTTTAAATTAACTAACTATTTTGGTTACATTCGTTTTCATAAAAGGTGAAAGTTTTTAGCATACTTTTTTAACTATTCAACTGCCCACTTTACTTTATTGTAAAAGGAGCAACAAAAAAGGGTTAACCCCTTTAAAAGTTTATTATTAAGCTTTATTATTTGAACCAAATCATTCTATTAGTTCTTTAACTGTTTTGCACATTGCTTCATAACCAGGTTTTAATCATTTGCGAGGATCATAATTTTTAGCTTCTAAATCATGACCTTCAATGATATATTTTCTTACTTCATCATGACAACTAATTTGCAATTCAGTATTTACATTGATTTTTGTTACACCAAGTGAAATAGCTTTTTTAACTTGGTCTTTAGGAATACCTGAACCACCGTGAAGTACAATTCCCATTTTTGCATTTTCATGTAATTCTTTTAATCTATCAAAATTAAGTGATTTTCAATCAGCTGGATAAGGGCCATGAATATTTCCTATACCAGCAGCCAAAACATCTAATTTTGCAGCTTTAGTCATAGCTAAAGCTTGTTCAACTGTAGCTAATTCACCATTAGCTTTATTTTCGCCTATAGCTCCAATTTCCGCTTCAAAAGAAGCTTTATATTTTTTAGCTAATTTTGACATTTCGGCTGTTTTTTTAAGATTTTCTTCAAAAGATAGTTTTGAGCCATCAAACATTACTGAAGTAAAACCAGCTTTTAAAGAAGATAAAAAATATTTTTCACTACCGTGATCTAAATGCAAGGCAACGGGAATAGTTAAATTTAAATCTTCAACCATACCTTTTATCATACCAGCTACGGTATTAACACCGCACATGTATTTAATAGCGCCTTCTGAAACACCAATAATTACAGGTGATTTTTCTTCTTCACAAGTAACTAAAATAGCTTTAAGTACTTCTAAGTTGTTTATGTTAAAATGAGGAACAGCGTATTTACCTTCATATGCTTTCTTAAGCATTTCACTCGCGTTAACTAATTTCATTTTGATTCCTTAATTAAATTATTTTTTAAATCCAACTCTGGTTGTTCATTCGCCTTTTGAATTTCTTCTAAAGCGTGCGTCGACAGTTAATAAGCGATATAGTTCACCAAGTTTATTTTGGCGAATTGTTGCATACTTAACTTCTTTTTCTTGAGCTTCAGCTTCTCAACGTTCTTTGAGATTTTTTTCTACTTCAGCAAAAATGTCATCATACTTTACATATGAGCCATCTGAACAGTTGCTAAGTGTGTAATCAATAGCAATATCTAACATTGTTTTCATATTACCTCCATATTAATTTGAATATTGATATGAATATTATATAGGAGATTTTGTTTTTTAATTAATACTAATAAAACAATATTTTTTGACTAATTATGCTATTGTATAGACTAATAAAGCAAATCCAAAATAATTAGCAAGCTAAAAATTTGCATCTAAATATTTATTATTAGATAATAATTCTTAATTTATAATTAATTCTATGGAAAAGAGTATGTATAAATCCTTAGTCGATATTTTGGATTCTTATAAACAATTATTGACTAAACTTGACGATCAAAAAATTATCAATGACATTAAAGAATACACTAAAATAAGTCGCGAAGCAAACAAGATAAAACCTATAGCAACAGTATTCATGAAATACCAAAATATTGAAAAAGATCTTAGCGATGCTAAAGAGTTATTCAATTCAAAAAATGAAGAAGAAGTACTTCTAGCTAAAAGTATTATTGAAGAAAATGAAGAAAAATTAGTACAACTTGAAGAAGAATTAAAAATCTTAATTTTGCCTCAAGATGAAAATGATGACAAAAATGTCATCATGGAGATTCGTGGTGCAGCTGGTGGTGATGAAGCTAACATTTTTGCTGGTGATTTATTTAGAATGTATCAAAAATATTCTGAAGAAATGGATTTTAGAATTAAAGTTATTTCTTCTTCAGCTGGTTCTAATGGTGGCTTCAGCCAAATTGTTTTTACGGTTAAAGGCGAAAAAGCTTATAGTAAATTAAAGTTTGAAACAGGCGTACACCGTGTTCAACGTGTGCCAGTTACTGAAAGTCAAGGTCGTATACATACTTCAACAGCTACAGTTACAGTTATGCCTGAAATTGATGATAGCATCGATATTGAAATTAAACCTCAAGATTTACAAATAGATACTTACCGTTCTTCTGGCGCTGGCGGTCAATCAGTTAATACCACTGACTCAGCAGTTCGTATCACTCACATACCTACAGGTATTGTTGTTTCATCACAAGATGAAAGAAGCCAATTAGCTAACCGCGAAACTGCTATGACAGTTTTAAAATCTAAGCTTTATGATTTAGAAATGCAAAAGAAACAAGATGAAGAAGCAGGCTATCGTAAACTTGCTGGCCATGGTGATAGAAGTGAAAAGATTAGAACATATAACTACCCTCAAGATAGAGTAACTGACCACCGTATTAGTTTTTCAACAAGCTTAAAAACTGTTGTTGAAGGCAGACTACAACCTATTATTGATGCTTTATTAACCGAAGAACAAAATCAAAAGATTAAAGCGAGTGGATTCTAAAATGCCGACTAAAGAAGATTTGCTTTTAGAAAAAAGACGCTATGGTTTAGTAGAAGTTATTACTAAAGATGAAGAAGAAAAATTAAAACAAAACATGCCCATTCAATTAATAATGGGCTATGTTAATTATTATGGTGTAAGAATTAATTTGAATCATAAAGTGCTTATACCTCGCTATGAAACTGAAGAGTTAGTTGATTTATTTTTAAAAAAATATGCACGCGAAAATACCAAAATTCTAGACCTTTGTTGCGGCTCAGGTTTTATTGGCTTAGCTATTAAAAAACATATGCCAAGTATTAATATAACTTCAAGTGATATTGATATTGAAGCAGTTAAACAAACACAAGAAAATGCTATTTTAAATTTTGGATTAAATCATGAATGCAAAGTCATTCAAAGTAATATGTTCGAAAAAATTAATGATACTTATGACGCTATATTATGCAATCCGCCATATCTTTCAAAAGATGATTTAAGCTTTAATCATGAAGCTTTAAAGTTTGAACCCGAACATGCTTTATATGCTAAAAATGATGGCTGAAAGTTTTATGAAATTCTTTTAAAAGAATATAAAAAATATTTGAAACCTAATGGCCTTTTATTACTTGAAATAAATCCTTTACATATTAATAAATGAAAAGCAATTGAAGAAGCAACTATTATTAAAGATATTAATAAAAAGGACCGTTTTGTTGTCATTAAAAATAATTAGCGATTTTACCAATATAGCTGATATATAGTTATATTGGTTTTTATTTATGCTTAATAGATATTCTTATAAATACTCTATAATTTATTAAATTAAGGAGTCATTATGTTACACATTGTTTTATATCAACCTGAAATATCACCTAATACTGGTAATATCATTCGTACTTGTTTTGCTTTAGGAGCAAAATTGCATATTATTAAACCTATAGGTTTTGATTTAGACCCTATGTATTTAACTAGACCAGCAGCAGGTAGACACTTATCAGATATACAACATGAAGTGCATGCTTGTTATGATGACTTTTATAATAAATATAAAAATAAAGAAATATGATATTTAACTCGCTATGGCCAACTAACTTATAGTGATATTGATTTTAAAAAAGTTTATAGAAAACATAAAGAAATATGATTGATGTTTGGTAAAGAATCAACAGGTATTGATAAACATGTCTTAAAAGCACACTTAGACCATTGTTTAAGAATACCTATGGTTTCTGAAATGCGTTCTATTAATTTAGCTAACACTGTAGCTATAGCTGGTTTTGAAGTTATGCGTCAATTAGAGTTTAAAGATTTAAATCGTTTTGAAACTCAAAAAGGAAAGGACTTTTTAATTAATTATGAAGACTAATTTAATTTCCAGTGTACAAAATGAAACTATTAAAAAGTTAAAGAAAATACAAAACGATAATAAAAGTGAATACTTTATTATTGAAGGTTATCATCTAGTTGAAGAAGCTTTAAAACACAACTTAGTTAAAGATATTTATGAATTAGATAAAAATAATAAATACCCCAATGCTACTAAAATAACTGATAATGTTTTAAAAGCTTTAAGTAAAACAAAAACTCCCGAAGGAGTAATTGCTTTGTGCTTAAAATCTAAGAATAATAAAATTGGTAATAAAGTAGTTTTCCTTGAAAATGTCCAAGACCCAGGCAATGTAGGAACTATTATTAGAACTACTTTAGCTTTTGGATTTGACACCGTTATATCTAATGTTAATTTTTATAATGATAAGATAATTCGTTCTACACAAGGTTCATTATTTAATATTAATTTAATTAACTATAACGATGCTTCTTTAATGTTTGAAAAATTACATAAAGAAAGCTACACTATCTATATGTCTTCATTGGAAAAAGATAGCGTAGATTTTAATCAAATTGACTATAACAAAGTTAAATTGGTAATAGTCATGGGCAACGAAGGTAATGGTATAAATAAAACATATTATAAATATGCCGACAAGAAAATATACATACCAATTAAATTTGAAAGCTTAAATGTTGCAGTAGCAACAGGAATCGTTTTGAATAAGGTTAGCAATGAATAAAACAATGTGCTTTTGATCACGTGAAAGCACATTGTTTTTATATGTTCTCTACCCTTGGACTATTTCCAACAATATATTTAGCTGTTTAACGAGTTATATAAAGATAAATCCAAATGGTAAGCAAATGCAGAAATTTTTTTGCCATTGTCATTTGGCATGAATCTAATCCATATACTCAATCCCATAAATTTATCATTTCAACCGGCCGAAGCAAATAAAGCATTTTCTAATTCATCCGCTGTAAGGGTATCTAGGTCTCCAGCTTCAAATCCTCCATTACAAATTCGTCCATATTGTTGTTCTATTTCTGGTAATAGTTTAATCCATAAATTTTTACCATCTTTAAAGTCAGCTCAATTAGATATTAAAGTCTCTTCGGGATTTGACGAAATATGTTTTATATATACTTTATTCTTTTCTCCGTTGTGTTTACAAAATATATAATCAGCATACCCGTAGTCGTGCTTAGAGACGCCACCTATTTCTTTTGAAAAATAATTGGCAAAAAATAATCTTTCATCTTGTATTTTTTTGTCAATTGTTGAATCTAACATATATATTTGCCCATCTGTTGTTTTTATTTGGGCTCCATTAGCAAGCATTAGGCTGCTCTAATTTTTGGAAGTAATTTCTTAATTTAATGATAAATGAATTGCA
>CAMQBE010000028.1 GCA_946998935.1 uncultured Mycoplasma sp.
ACTTGATCAATCAATTAGAAAAGCCTCAAGCGCTGTTGATACGATTTCAAAATTAGCTAAAACAACAAATATCGGCTTGCCTGACCGTACAAAAAAGAATGCTAAAAAAATAAAAGCTTTAGAAGATGCTAAGAGCGCTACTGAAGAAAATAATGAAGATGATGAATAAACAAAAATATTAAATATTTACTAAAAGTGCTATAAATTAGCATTTTTTGTTAATATTGATCAACTAATAAAGTTAAGTATAATAACCTAAAATATATTTTCAAAAATTATTGTCTTTTTTTTAATATGAATTATAATTAAATAGCATTTTTAAGAAAATGCCCAGGTGGCGGAATAGGTAGACGCAAGGGACTTAAAATCCCTCGGTCGCAAGACCGTGCTGGTTCAAGTCCAGTTTTGGGCACCATATGTCCAGCAAAAAGGACATTAAGATGCGCCCTTAGCTCAGGCGGTAGAGCAAATGGCTTTTAACCATTGGGTCGGAGGTTCGAGTCCTCTAGGGCGTACCATTTCAAGAAATTGACTAGATAGGCAGACGCCTATTTTTTATTTTTAAAAAAATGTCTGTTAAGACATCTTCTTTGTAAAATCTTCAAAAGCTGTTTCGCTTGAATAATTTCTTTTATTGTTTTTAGTTTTTCTAAAATTAGGTTGAACCGATTTATCTTTTTTAGCTAATTCTAAATAATAGTCGATAACTTCTTCGTTGAAAAAATATTCAAAACGATTATATTTTTCTACAACTTCTTGTAAGTTATCATATATTTCTTGAATTAATTTATTTGAGTAATGATATTTTTTTGTATTTTCTCTAAATTCATCACGATCGACAATCGTCAAACTTTTAGTTGGATAACATTTTACATCTAAGTCAAAATCTACAAACTTGATGGTGTTATCTTCATATATTGGCCTAGAAGCCATGTTAACATAGATATAATTTTGCCTTGGCTTAAGTAAAATTAAGGCATTGTACATACTATTTTTAGGCATGAATCACAAAACGTATTCCCTATAGATCCAATACTTCTCGTGTATTTCTGTAACTTTTGTTTTATACATTAAAAGTACGTAATGTTTTGGCGTATTACGCAAAACTTTAACACCATTCCACTGGCGATAAAGTTCACCGTTATATTTGTATGCCTGCACATTGATAATTGAACCAATTAAAGGAAATGTTAGTTTCTTGTTTTCATCCCTATTTTTAGGACTACTATTCATAACACTCCTTTTGTCATTACACTTTAATTATAAAGTTTATAAACTATATTTCAATTATTATTTTTTACCGGCAAAAACAAAAAAACACGCTAAAACAAAGCGTCAAGCTATAGCCTTTGTTATAATTAAATTAGGATAAGAAAGTATATTAAGATTCTTATCTACGGAGGAGATTTATGTATAAATACAAAGCAAAATTGACATCTAGTCAAGAAATTATTGCACAAGCAAACACCCTCGAAGATATCGAAGGATTAGTCTTGGGATACCGTCGTAAACAAAAATATGACGAACATACCTCAGCTAATGTTCCTGTAGAAATTATTCATGTGGAAAGAGATAACTTAAAGGGTAAATATAAATCTGCCGAAAAAGTTGTAAAAGTTATTTAATAACTCAAATATTATTTCTATATTTAATAGCTAATAGGGCTTAAATAAAAGCTCTATTTTTTATACTTTTAAAGTATATAAATTAAAATATTCAATATGAGATTAAGAAATGATAGTCAAGCACCAGAAAAATTAAAATTATCCAATTTGCTTATAGAGCAGTCTAATTGGCCAATTTTATTAAATGAAAATGATGTTATAGAAATAGGCATGGGCAAGGGTGAAATGATAGTTGAATTAGCACACTCAAATCCAAATATTCATTACTATGGCTTGGAAAAATATGCTACTGTTGCGGCTAAATGTTTAAAAAAAGCAAATGAGTATCAACTTAAAAATTTCAACATTATTCACGAAGATGCGATTAAATTACTTGAAGTTTTTAAAAATAAATGCAACACAATTTGATTAACTTTTAGTGACCCATGGCCTAAATCTAGACATTTTAAAAGGCGTTTAACTTATAAAACATATTTAGATTTGTATGAGCAAATATTAAATGAAAATGGTTTATTAAAAATCAAAACTGACAATGATAAATTCTATGAATTTTCTCTTGAAAGTCTTAAAGAAAACAACTGAAATATTATCGATTTTGGAACTGATTTACACCGCTCAAAATATGCTAATGAAAATATTATGACCGGTTATGAAAATAAATGATCAAAAGCCGGAAAAAATATAAACTTTATATGAGCAAAAAAGGAGAGATAATGGATGATTTTGAATCAAGAATTAATACTTTAAAAGATTTAATTAACAATGCTAAAAGAATAGTATTTTTTTCAGGAGCTGGTGTTTCAACTGCTAGTGGTATTCCTGACTTTAGAAGTGAAAATGGCCTTTATTCTAAGAACTTCAAGAACTTTAGACCAGAAGAAATACTTTCAAGAAGTTTTTGAAAAACTAATCCCAAATTATTCTATGAATTTTATTTCAACACAATAGCAGTAACTGGAATTAAACCAAATATTATTCATAATGTCGTTGCTTCTTGAAGCAAAAATAAAAACCAAGAAAATTGAACAATTACACAAAATATCGATAATTTAGACATGGAAGCAGGCAATCGAAAATTACTAGAATTACATGGCAATGTGAACAGAAACTACTGTTATAGTTGTTCCAAGTTCTTTAATTTAAGTGACATGTTAAAACTTAGAGATAAAAATGACATTCCGCGTTGTGATGTCTGCAATTCAGTTATTAATCCTGACGTTGTTTTATATGAAGATCCGCTTTTAGAAGATACTACACAAAAAGCTGCGGATGTTTTATATAAGGCAGATCTTTTAATAATTGCCGGTACATCATTAAGTGTTTATCCGGCTAATATGCTTATTAACTATTACCAAGGCGATAATATTATAATTATGAATAAAAGCAAAATACAAGATAATATACATTTGAATAACAAAAATTATCTAAAATATTCTGTATTTTTTGGCACACTTTTAGGCACTATTAGACATCAGGGCTTCATACCCTGAGATGATGATATAGATGTTATAATACCACTTGAAACATTAGAGTTTTTTCAAACAAATTATCCTCAATATATTAAAGATAATACAAACGGAAATTTTTTATTAATACCTAAATATACTCATTATGAAAAAAACTGCCCAGAGGCAACTTATATTGACCTTTTTGTAACCGTCCCTACTACACAAAAGAAACTAAAAAAATTTAATAATTGGCATAATAAAATGCGTTATATGCATTCATTTATTTACCGTCCAACATTTAAAATTCAATGAGGTATTAAAGCACTTAAAGTTCTTTTATGGTTCACTTTAATATATAAAAAAATGACATTTACAGATGCTTATAATATTCTTAAAGAAACAGAATAAACAAATACAATAACTGCAATTTCTTTCCCCTCTAAAAAAGAAATTAAAGCTAATACTTTTTGCAATATTGACCTATACGATAGCGTTAAAAGAAAATTTGAGGATTTAGAAGTTAATGTACCCAAAGATTATGAAAAAATATTAATCCAAAATTATGGCAATAATTGAAAAGTACCTAATCCTAATTGAAAAAACAATGTTAACTTGAAACAAACCCAACACTTAGGCTTATATGATATGTACTATTGTTGCTGCAAAGACAAAAGTAAGAAAAAATAGAGTCCCTTGCTCTACTTTTTTTCATTCATTTTTCTAAATTTATAATCACTCTCAATCATTTCTTTAAGTGATTTTTTAGGAGTTCAATTAAGTAATTCTTTAGCTTTATTATTTGAAGCTATAAGCATATCAGGGTCGCCTTCACGGCGAGGTCCATAAACATATTTAAATTTCTTAAAATTAAGAGCTTCATCAACAATTTCCTTGTTTGAAAAACCATTATTTGATCCTAGATTAGCAATATTAGATTTGTGTTCTTTAAATAAGTATTCCAAGCCCTTAACATGAGCTAAAGCAATATCAGAAACGTGGACATAATCACGTATACATGTTCCATCTTGAGTTTTATAGTCATTACCATAAATTGTAAACACACTATCTTCAATAATTGAACGATTAATAATAGGAATAATATGTGTCAATTTTTTGCTTATTAAACCCGTTCTTAATTTACTGTCAGCTCCAGCCACATTAAAATATCTAAAGATAAAGTAATTAAAACCGTAAGCTTGTGAACATCATTGAATCAACTTTTCGCTTGCTAATTTACTTTCGCCATAAGGATTAATTGGTTTAAGTGTTGAATCTTCATTGCAAACACCAGCTTCAGCTTGTCCATAAACAGCAGCTGTTGAAGAAAAGACTATATTTTTAACATTGTATTTAACCATATTCTTAATAATTAAACGAACGCCTTCGGTGTTGTTATGATAGTAATCTAACGGATTAGATACACTTTCAGGGACAACAATTTTAGCAGCAAAATCCATTACACAGTCAATCTTGTTTTCTTTAAAAACTTTATCTAAATCATTGTCATTTGTAATATTACCTAAAACAAATTTAACTTCTTTTGGCAATACTTCTTTGTGACCTGTTGAAAGATTATCTATAACAATAACGTTATATTTTTTTATTAATTCTCACACTACGTGGCTACCAATATAACCAGCGCCGCCAGCAACTAAAATAGTTTTCATATAAGCCTCCATAATAAATATTTAAGTAAATTAATCTTATCAAAAAGCAAAAGAAAACTAATTAAAAGAGTTATGATAAAATCATATTATGAATATGTTAAATAAACCTCTAATAAGTGTTCTAATACCTACACATAACATAAATAGTGAGTTATTTAAGTTAACATTTGAAAGTGTAATTAAACAAGATTTTGATAATTATGAAATTGTAGTTAATGATGATTGCTCAGACCAAGAACATTTTAGTGAATTAACTAAAATAGTTAATAACCATCCAAAAGTGAGAATAATTAGACAAGAAACAAATCATGGCTTAGCTTATTCAAGAGATTTTTTAATAAAAAATGCAAATGGTAAATATATTTTTTTTATTGATGATGATGATTTGATGAAGCCAAGGGCACTTTCTTCTTTAGCAAAAAGCATAAAAAATGATTGTGATATTGTAACCGCACATTTCCAATATGTTTTTGAAAGAAAAAATGGACTTTATTCGCCGATTATTGTTAATCCTGTTAAATCGTTGTCAAAAAAGCTAACAAATATTCAATATTATTGTCTTAATACCATTTATGCTTGAGGATATTTAATCAGAAGAGACTACATTCTAGAAAACAATATTTCATATCAAAAAGAAGGCCTCACCTCATTTGAAGATATTCCCACGATATCTCAAATTTTTCTTAAGACACATAATATTGTAATAACAAATTACAACACCATCATATATCGTAGAAGACTAAACTCAATTAGTTCTTTTAATCCTAATCAATTTGATAATATAATGTCAAAAGTTATTATTGCTTATCGTCATAATATGAATCAAATTAAGCAAATCATAGCTGATCCTAAATACCATTACAAATATGAAGATTATCTAGTAATTGAACAAAATAGATATATGGAGTATCTAATGTTTTTAGGCGCTTGACACCATCCGAACAGATACAAAGAAAAAATGATGGTTCCTAATTTTATTTTGAATAATTTGAGAGTCGTTCATGATGAAATTTTCCCTCATTCAAAATTAAATATTAACAAGATATATTATTGAATAATTACACCATTAGTTAAATATATAAAACAAGCTTTAAAAAATACTAATATAACTATGGAATAGAGAAATAAGAAAAAATGCAGACGTTTGAAATCTGCATTTTCATTATTAAAATTAATCTTCGTCTTTAACTTGAATGTTACGACGTTTGATAATTTCATCAGCAATATTTTTAGGACATTTTTCATAGTGATGGAATTGCATTTGATAAGTACCACGACCTGCTGTCATACTACGCAAATCAGTAGCATAACCAAACATTTCTTTAAGAGGCACTTGTGCACGAATAACGTGTGCACCATCATTACGAGTTTCGTTATCTTGAATTTGTCCACGACGACGAGTTAAGTCACCCATAACATCACCAAAGTAATCTTCTGGAATAACAACTGCAACATCCATGATAGGTTCAAGTAACACTGTTCCTAGCAAATCTTTAGCTTTTGTTAAAGCTTTAGAAGCAGCAATTTTATAAGCCATTTCTGATGAGTCGACTTCATGGTATGATCCATCAAATAATGTTGCTTTAATATCAATCATTGGGTAACCAGCTAAAATACCAGCTGCCATTTTGTCTTCAAGACCTTTTTGAATTGGTTTGATGTATTCTTTAGGGATCTTACCACCAACGATTTTGTCTACGAATTCAAAGCCTTTGTCATGGTTAGGTTCAAATTTAATTCAAACGTGACCATATTGACCTTTACCACCAGATTGTTTAATGTGTTTACCTTCAACTTCAGCAGTTTTAGTAATTGTTTCACGATATGAAACTTGAGGTGCACCAACTTTAGCTTTAACACCATGTTCACGTTTTAGACGGTCAACAATAATGTCAAGGTGTAATTCACCCATACCAGCAATAATGGTTTGGCCAGTTTCTTCATCTGTATATGTTCTAAATGTAGGGTCTTCTGCGGCAAGCTTTTGTAAACCTAAGGCAAGCTTTTCTGTAGCATCTTTGCTTTCAGGTTCAAGAGCTTGTGAAATAACAGGTTCTGGGAAGACCATTTTTTCAAGAATGTAGTGAGGAGATTTTTCTCCAACTAAAGTATCACCAGTGGTTGTTGATTTTAAACCAACAGCAGCTTCAATATCACCAGCATAACATTCATCGATTTCTTGACGTGAGTTAGCGTGCATTTGAATAATACGTGCGATTCTTTCTTTTGTATCTTTAGTTGAGTTATATACATAACTACCTTTTTTAAGGGTACCTGCATAAACGCGGAAGAAGGTTAATGATCCAACAAATGGGTCAGTCATAACTTTAAATGCTAAAGCACAAAAGTCATGATCATCAGTTGAAGGAACGGTAATTTCTTTGTCATTTAAAGTACCTTTAATAGCAGGAACTTCAATAGGTGAAGGTAAATAATCAACAACAGCGTCAATAACGTTTTTAACACCCTTGTTTTTAAAACTTGTTCCACATACACATGGGAAAAATGTAGCTGTTAAAGTTGCTTTACGAATCATTTTCTTTAATTCTGCAGCATCAATAACTTCTCCATTAAGAACTTTTTCCATGAAAGCATCATCGTATGTTGCTACAGCTTCAA
>CAMQBE010000029.1 GCA_946998935.1 uncultured Mycoplasma sp.
AAGACGACGGTTGTAAAACTGAAGCTACATTAGATAAATCAATTAAAGCTAGTGATTCATATATTTGCGATATAGATTTATCTAAAATTGATCCTGAACCTAGCAATCCAAATAGCAAAAAATTTATTGAATTAATAACTGCATACAAAGGAAATGCGTACATAACTTATAGTTTGAAACAAAAAGATGGCGTTACTTATAACAAACATGCAAAACTTAGTGGTCTTAAAAATATAGATAACTATTTTGACCAAATTAACTTAAAAGAAGATGACATTAACATAAATGATAAAAATAAGGTATTGCCTTCAGATTTTGCTGAAAAGTTTATAAGTAACAAGCATATCGTTGCTTTAAAAAAATCTTTAGATAACGACATTAAATTTATCCCACGTGCAATAGATGTTAATGATTCTGAAGGCAAAATTACAATTTATTATCTTTTACAAAAATCAATGTATAGAGACAATTTCACTGAAAAAATTAAATTGGAATCAGTTGGTAATATCACGAGTGATATTAAAAGTATTGAAGTAAGCGGATTCGCTAAAAAAACAGTTACTTTACAACACCAAGAAGAACTTAAAAATGCAAAAATTGAATCTATCAGTTTTAAAGATGGCAAGGCAAATAATCTACATGTAAGTGCATCACCAGCAGATTTGGAAATAAAAGCTAATAATGCTAATGTAAAAATAGATATTGTTGATATTGGAAAAATAATTGGAAAAATCACTATTTTATACACCGCTACAATAGATGGAGAAAAGAGCAATATTAAAACATACAATCTTGAAGTCGCTAAATATACTTCTCTTTTAAAAGTTAGAAATAGTTTATCAGAAGGTTGAAGTGTTGAAACTAAAGAAGCATCTCAATACGATAAATTTGCTTCAGAACTTTTACCAGATGATTTAGTAGTCAAGGGAAACACAATTCCTGCTCGTGTTGTTTCAATTTTAAATCCTAATGATATTACAGGAATATTTATAGCTGTTGTTAGATTTGAATCACCTGATTTTGCAAGCCCATTATCTGTCCCAATTATTGCGAGATTAAATAATATTAAATGCAAAAGCACAAAAGAAATTTTTATGCATATTCAATCAGAAGTAGATGTAGATAATAAAGAAACAATAAAAGCTAGCGAAGTTAAAAAAGAAGATATAAAAGCGAACTTATTCACACCAAAAGACGAATGAAACGCTAGCTACCCACTCTTCTATAATCCTGGCATAGAAGTTATTAAATTAACACCAAATGATGATACTGGCGCATTAGAAGTTAAATATAAAATAGTAACATACAATCGTTTTGGTGAAGCTTCACGATCAATTGTACTAACCCAAAATTTAAACGGTTTTAAAAAGTAATTAAAATATAGAATTAGGTGTTAACCTAATTTTATTTTGCTTTACTAATTACACTACTATATAGAATAAAAATAAAACTCTAGCGTTTAAAAACCAGAGTCTTAAATATTATTTTTTGTCTTCTTTTTTGCCAAAATCTTTTTTATCATCTTCAAATAATTCATCCAAAGTATAAACCTTAGGTTTTTGAGTATCAGCAGCTTGCTTTGGAGGTAATTTCATGTTCTTAGCAATGTATTCAATTTCTTCAGCAACGATAGTTTCTTTATCTAATAAAGCCGTCTTAATTAATTCAAGAAGTTGCATGTTAGCTTTAATTGTTTTAATTGCTCTATCTTTAGCTTCCATCATGATTTTACGAACTTCAATATCAATTTCGTGACCTACTTGGTTTGAGAAGCTTGAGGCTTTCATTAAATCGCGGCCTAAGAATGGTGAACCTTGGTCTTCTTCATATTGAATAGGACCGAGATCTGACATACCATATTCAGTAACCATCTTACGAGCTATCTTTGTAGCTTTAGAAATGTCATCACTAGCACCTGTTGAAATCTTGTCTTTACCATAAATAATTTCTTCACTTGCACGTCCACCCATAAAACTGGTAATAACAGCAAGTAATTCATTTTTATTCATGTTGTATTTTTCTTCATCAGGAGTCATTAAGTTGTAACCACCAGCTTGACCACGAGGAATAATAGTAATCTTTTGAACTCTATTAGCTCCAGGCGTTTTAATACCAACAACAGCATGACCAGCTTCATGGTAAGCAACCATAGTTAATTCTTCTTTAGAAATAACTCTATTCTTCTTAGCAGGACCAGCCATAACTCTATCAATAGCTTCATCAATATGATCACGAGTTATAACGTCTGAGTTGCCTCTAACTGCAAGTAAACTTGCTTCATTAATAACATTTTCAAGCTGCGCACCTGAATAACCAGGAGTTCTACGTGCAACTTGAACTAAGTCTATACTTTTAGATAAACGTTTGCCTTGTGCATGTAATTCAAGTATTTCTTGACGTTCCTTAACATCAGGTAAACCAACTGTAATAGTTCTATCAAAACGGCCTGGACGTGTTAGAGCAGGGTCTAAGACATCTGTGCGGTTAGTTGCAGCAAAGAATAATAATCCATTGTTCTTTGTCATACCATCCATTTCAACAAGTAATTGGTTAAGTGTTTGTTCACGTTCATCGTGACCACCACCGATACCAGAACCACGAGTACGACCGATAGCATCTAATTCATCGATAAAGATAATAGCAGGTGCATTTTTACGTGCTTCAGCTACAACTGTTCTAACACGTTTAGCACCAAGACCTACATACATTTCAACAAAGTTAGAAGCTGAAATGAAGTAGAAAGGCACATTAGCTTCACCAGCTGTAGCCTTAGCAAGCAAGGTTTTACCTGTCCCTGGAGGGCCTCCAAGTAAAATACCATGAGGCATTCTAGCGCCAGCTAATTCGTATTTCTTAGGATTCTTTAAATAATCCACTAGTTCAGATATTTCTTCAATAGCTTCTTTGTTACCAGCTACATCTTTGAAAGTCTTATCTGATTTAACTTTTTGAGCAGGGTTTTTGTCATCGCCAACAGCACCCATCATTGACATGTTTTTCTTCATCATTCATCTATAAAGCAAGAAGAGAAGGAAAATCATAATCAAGGTTGGAAGTATTGAAAGCAATAAGCTCTTCATGAATGAAGATTGTTCAACTGGAACGTGAGTTGAGTTCACTTCTAAACCTTTTTTAGCACCAGCGATAGCTTGTTGGAATAATTGATTAAATACTGTTTTATCTGTTACTTTTGAGCCTAAGATACCGGCTAATGAAGTACCTATTTCAGCATCAAATTTAGATCATTCAGTGGCAACAGCATAACCAACTTTAGCTACAACATCTTTTGATTGACCTCCGTTATGAAGTGTGTAACTTATTGTTCCATGGTATGTGTCAATGGATACATTAGAAATATAAACACCACCAGTACCATCATCTATTGATTGTTTAATATTGTCAATAAAAGAATTGTAATCAACATAGCTTGTCGTATTAGAAAACTTTTTGAATATTGTGTAAGCAATCAAAATTAACAATATACCAAGTAAAAGTGAACTAATAACTATAGTCCATTTTTTGTCTTTATCCATTTAGCTCCTCCTTTAAATATTAATTTAATGAATTAATTATATATATAAAACTTAATTTTCAAGCAATTTAAGACAACCATGTTCTTTAATCAAATAAACATCTTTTTTTAGTAAAAATTTGCTTGTTCGATTAGTACTTAAAACGAAATCTTTAATCGATTCAATCTTTCGTGAACTTAATTCGACATCATCAAAATAAACATGAATTAATTTAAAGATTATTTCATTTTTAAACAATAAATTGTCAAAATAATCTTGTGAAAATTTGTTGTTCTTTCACCTAGTATATTCTTCATTAATTTGTTTTTCTCTTACCGATAATTCTTGGTTTTTTAACTTGTAATTTTTTATCATTTCGTCCTTTTGAGCAGTCGTTTTAGTCAAAAGTGATAAACGAACTTTATTGCGTGTGTAAATAGGCAATTCATTAGTCGAATCAACAGCATAATCAATATTATTAACCTTTAAAAAATCTATGATTTCGCTTTTGAAATATTGACTTAATAATGGTCTTCCGATGTGCATACTATATAAATAATTTTGTTCTTTAATTCCATAGTATAAAGGTTCTCTTTTTGATTGGCCTTGCATTATAGCTGTTTCTAAAAAATCATCTTTTTGATGCGCTAAAAGTAATTTAGAACAATTATATTTTTTGTATATTTGTTTAAAAAATAAATATCTTTGTTCTCTAGCTCAAGCTTCAAAGTTACCATCATGCTTTATGCTTTTATCAATTTCCAAAAGTTCAAACTTGATATTATACTTATCACAGAAAGCTCTAACTATCTCAACATCATGACTTGAATCACTACGAACATTATAATTTACCGTGGCTACTACTATATCTTTTCTATTTCTATATTGGTATAGTAAAAACATGGAATCTGGCCCACCACTAATTCCTAAGAGAATCATTTATTATTTCTTCTTTCTATTTATATTAAAACGATCCATAACAATTTGAATATCGTTGTAAACAAATGATATAGCTGCATCAGCTGAGATTTCTAGAACCTTTTCTAACACTTCCATATCTTTGGCACTAAAATGACCTAAAACATAGTTTTTAAGTTGTATTTTCATATTTCTGCCGATACCTATTCTTAAACGTTTGAATTCATTGCTTTTTAAATTATCTAAAATATTTTGAACACCGTTATGACCTGCTGAAGAACCGCCGATTTTAATTGCCGCTTCTCCTAAACCAAAGTCTTTTTCATCATGAATAACTAGAATATCACCTGAATCAATCTTGTAAAAATGAGCTAGAGCTTGAACAAATTCACCAGATTTATTCATATATGTTAATGGCTTAGCAATAATCATGTCATCAATAGAAGCATAAATACCATTAAACTTTTCTTTATTTAAAGTAATCTTTAACTTTTCACATATCTTATCGATAGTTAAAAAGCCCACGTTATGGCGTGTGTATTTATATTCATCACCTGGATTACCTAAACCTACAATTAATTTCATATTGAAAAAATTATAACTAAAAATATGATTTTGAATATGTATTAATAAGCTACTACTATTCGTTGTTTTTTGCTTCAACTAAAAACTCTGACATATTTGTTATTATGGCTCCTCTATTGAATTGATCTTTAACAATTGCATTACGATAGGTCACACTTTCACCTATTACAAATAATTTTTCTTTAGCTCTTGAAACTGCTGTATAAACTAATTTTCTATAAAGCATAAATGAATGCTCTTTTGAAGCGACAAAAATAACAATATCGCTTTCAGAACCTTGAAACTTATGAACAGTTAAAGCGTAAGCTAAATTTAGGTTTTCTCTTATCTCACTTGGAGTATATTCAACAAGTTTTTTATTTCCAAAATTTACGATATATTTATTATCCTCGAATTTTTCTAAATAGCCTATTTCACCGTTAAATACGTCTTTTTCATAATCATTAACAAGTTGCACAACTTTATCTTTAATATAAAGCTTATTAAATTGAGAAGAATCAATGTTATTACTATTTTTATAAGCTATTGCTCAAGCTGGATCTGGCATAATACCTTTGTTAATTTTAGATATATATCATTCTTGCAATTTATTATTAACATTATTAACACCAATATCAGCTTTATATGAAGGTATTAATAAAGCTACATTATCAATGCCATATTTTTCTAAGTTTTCTTCATATAAGTTAAGGGTTTTTTCTAGCATAGTCGTAGCTGAGTTTGATTCAACAAAACTTATATTTTCACCATCAAAGGCATTAAAAACTCCAGATGGTATATCTTTAAAATGATTAAAAATATCAATCTTATCTGTTCTATGGATTGCATTTAATCTACTTATTGCAAATAAGCCTGAATTCATAAATTCAGCTAGCATATTACCTGCACCTATTGAAGGAAGCTGATTTTCATCACCTACAATAATGATTCTTTCAATATCACTGCAAGTTGATAATAACAAGTAAAAGATATCGATATTAACCATTGAAAATTCATCAATGATAATTACCTTAGCATCTTCAGAGCCATCATAAAGATATGATTTTAAGTCTTCATCTTTAGAGATTTTTAAAAAGCTATGGATAGTTCTAGCACGTATACCTTTTAAATCTTTATGAAGTTTATCTGATAATATAGTTGCTGCACGACCTGTAGGAGTTAAAACTTTAATATCTTTAGTTTCATAACCATTAGCTATTAGGTTTTTAGCAATATATTTTATTAAATAGCTTTTGCCAGTACCAGGATAACCGCTAATAATAGAAACTGAATGTTTTAAAGAATTAATCAAAGCTTCTTGTTGTTGTGGGTCTAAAGAAGCTGAAGATATTGAAGCTATGGTTAAAAGTTTTTTGTCTCTTATTTCTAATAAATGCTTAACAATAAATCTTTCTCTTTCTCTCATTTCATTTAAAGCAAAATATTCTTGATTTTGAATTTTCTTCATATACAAAATGTGCTCTTTTAACAAGCTATTAATTGAATCAATAAATACTTTGGTAAATTCGTTATAAAAAGTTGTGCTTGAAATAAGCTGACTATTTTTCACTTCAAATATTTTTGCTCTTTTGAAAACCTTTTCGCTTAAAGCGGCAAAAGAAATTAAAGTACTATTTTCACTTTTATAATATTCATTTATTAAATAAATAATTAAAGCTTCTATTCTTTTAGGATCACAAATTTGTACACCCAATTTAGCTGCTAAAACATCAACTATATCAAAAGAATAGTTATATTGAGTGTACAAAGTATAAACACCTATATTTTTTATATGTTCAATAATATTTGTTTCTTCGCCAAAATCTTCACGAAATTTAGAATATAAGGTTGTCATATTATTAATAAAAAAAAAC
>CAMQBE010000030.1 GCA_946998935.1 uncultured Mycoplasma sp.
ACAAAGCAATGTGAAATTGGCTCACAGGAAATATATAGGTTAGGACGGTTACGTTATGGGCAATTGGAAAACTTGTACCATAGGCAATTTGGGTGATGTAATAGGCGGTGCGACCAATTGAATACTTAAATTTAATATATATTTAGTATAGCAAAAAGCTAGTTGAAAGTCAGGCAAAATGAAAAGCTATCAAAAAATTGGTTTAAGAAAAAGCCATGAATATGAATCGGAATTTGATAACAAAAAAGTTGAAAAATACGTTAATTATCTTGTTAAATGAATGCAAGAAAAAGTCCAAAATGCCCGCGCAAAAGGTATTGTTGTAGGCATCTCTGGCGGTATTGATTCAGCTGTTGTTTTTGCTTTAGCTAAACGTGCTTTTGGACTAAATGCACATGGCTTAATTATGCCTATCGACGATATGTCTTTTGATATGCCACATATTAAAAAACTTGAAGCCAAAATGCAAACTAACTTCAAGATTATCGATTTAAAAGAAGCCTTTCTAGCTTTAAGCCAAAAGGTGCCAGACTTGAATAACAAAATGGCAATTAGTAATATTAAACCAAGATTAAGAATGACAACTCTTTATGCTTATGCACAAAATAATAACTTGTTAGTTAGCGGCACAGATAATAGAGACGAATATTATATTGGTTACTTTACTAAATGAGGTGATGGCGGAGTAGATATTTTACCTACAACAAAATTACTTAAATCTGAAGTTAGAGCCATTGCAAAATATTTAGATATTCCAGAAGAAATTATTAATAAAAAACCTTCTGCGGGTTTATGAGAAGGTCAAAACGATGAGGATGAACTTGGCTTTAGTTACCAAGAATTAGATAATTTCTTACTAGGAAATAAAAATCAAGTTAGTGCAAAAAGTTTAGATAGAATTAAACACATGCACAAGATCTCTCAACACAAAAGAGATAAAATTTATCAACCATTAGAAATAGAAAAAATAATTTAAGGAGACTATTATGTCAGGACACTCACACTGAGCAGGTATCAAACACAAAAAAGGTGCTAATGATGCCGCAAGAGGAAAAATTTTCCAAAAAATGTTTAAAGAAATTTATGTAGCAGCTACTTCAGCTGGTGGACCAGATCCAGATGCTAACCCATCATTAAGATTAGCTATTGCTAAAGCTAAAGCTAAAAGTATGCCTAAGGTTAATATTGAAAGAGCATTAGCTAAAGCTAAAGGTGATGGCAAAGATGGAGCACACTACCAAGAAACTTTATTCAATGCCACAATTAGTGGCGGTGCAACATTTTTAGTTGTTACATTAAGCGATAATATCAATAGAACAACCAGCAGCATGAAGGCTTTATTCAACCATCAAAACGCTACTTTAGGTAAAACTGGCCAAGTGCCATTTGTATTCGACCATAAAGGTGTTTTAGAGATTGCTAAAGATAAAACAACAGAAGACGAATTAACAATGGTAGCTTTAGATAATGGAGCAGAAGATTTAGAAGTAACAGAAGAAAGTTACATTGTTACTACAGCTCCAGAAAACTTTGCACAATGTAAAAGTGCAATTGAAAACCAATTAAAAATAAGTGAATTTGAACAATGCGAAGTTACATATATTCCAAATTCAACTGTCGCTTTTGATAAAGCTAAAAGCGAAAAAATTCAAGAATTTATTGAAAAACTTGAAGATGATGATGATGTTCAAGAAGTCTTTCACAATATTGAATTAGACGAAGAATAATTATCATTTATTCTTGTAGAAAGTAAAGTTTAATTAATGGCAAAATTTTTAGAAGCTTTATACCAATGCGCACCTAATGGTGAAAGTGCGCCTTATATACAAAAATTATTATTTGTACTAATAGCATCAGGTATTTTACTTTTAATACCTTTATTAATTGCCACAATTTTCCCGATTTTTAAAGAGAAGTTAAGCCAAAAAGGTACAGTAATTCTTTATGCTTTCGTAACTGGATTCTTTTTAACAATGGCAATGTTTGGTTTCTTACGTGAATCGTTAGAAACAAGTAGCCTAAGTGCTCAATCAATACCCGGTATAAAAAAATGACAAATATATGGTTGAAACATCTTGCTTGTTGGTGGGGGACTAATTATAGGACTATTATTAGCTTGAGGAATTAGGTCAATTGTAGTTTATACATCTAAGAAAAAAATTAAAGAAAACACACAAGCAAGCGTTTTTATTCATACTCATGATTTTAACCATGAACACCATTTAGATAATGGTGAAGATCATGTAGATGCTGAGCATGAAGTAGCTCCTAGCCACGAAATGCATATTGAACAAAATAATGTTAATAATAATCCAAAAACAAAAGTTGTTGCTTTATTACTGCTACTAACTCATAGAATACCTGAAGGATTTATTATTGGTTATACATTGAATAATATTATTGCTACACAATCATTCCAAGCATTATCGTTAGCTTTCATTCTTTCATTTATTATGCACTTAATACCTGAAGAAATTGTTTTCTACTATCGCCAAAGAGAAATGGGAATTGGTCGTTGAAAAGCTATGGGTATTTCAATAGGTTGTTTATGCTTATTTATTCCAATGATGTTCCTTGGTATATACCTTGGAGAATATCTGGGAGATTGACACGCACGCGCATTAATTGAGTCTATGATTGCAGGTATATTTATCTTCACATCTATTATTGAATTTTTACCTGAATTCTATCATGCCCACCATGACAAAAAATTATTCAAAACTGTTTTAGTAGTATTCATGGTTGGCGTAGCATTAAGCGTTATAGTATTGTGCTTCCATCAACATGGAGTTCAATGAGGACAATAAAAAATTAGAGCCACGGCTCTTTTTTTATATTTAACTGCATAATAGAAGAATATAAAAAACTTCCTATGTATAAAACTTTGAACAATAGAAAGTAATTTGTTTAACTGTTAACGTAATTTAGCTGAAGTTCTTTCTTTAGGGGTGTTTACAAAATTCATATTCATATTTTTCTTAGCTTTTATAGAAATAAAGACATTTAAAAACATGAAGATTGGGTATGAGAACAAAGCTACAAACTTGTCTTTTGCTTTGAATCTCTTAAGTTTTTTAGCTTGTCTGATATATGTAAATAAACACATAAATCAAGCTGTTAGATAATAATAGACAAACATTAATGGAACTACCAAAACACCTAACATGTTAAAGAATGTAGGCCCGTGATCAACATACACCAATTTTAGTGATGAAGTAATTGTGATAGCAATATTTAAAACTAACAATAAGAAGAACCAAAAGTAGGCAGGTGTTGTAATAACTCAGAAATCTAAATGAGCAAACTTTTTAGTAGGTAAATCAGGCTTAAAGAAATCCTTAACTATTTTCTTATTTTCGGCTTTTTTTAGTTTATAGTTACCAACTGTTCATCTAGTTCTTTGATTATAAGAAACATTAAATTTAGTTGGTTGTAAGTCATAGAAAACTGCCTGATCAACATGCGCTCCTTTTCATTTTTTGCAAAGAGCATCATATGAGAACTCAGTATCGTGTACCATTGATGTATAATCACCTCAATAATTATTTTTCTCTAATAAACTTCATCTAATCATAAAACCTGCGCCAGTTACTGGATAAGGTATACCAAGCATTCTACGAGATAATTGTAAGTGTGAAGTATTCCATAAGAATTGAATTGAATTGCACGCTGAAATTCAGTTATCAGAGAAGTTTTCAGTATCTCTAAAAGAAGTTAAATAATCATATTGTTTTGGATCGTTAAAGGCGTCGTTCATTTTCTTTAATCAATCTTTTGCGACAATATTGTCGGCATCAAATCAGCAATATGAATCAAATTCACCAGGATACATTTCATTTATTTTTACTAGTAATTCGTGAACAGCAAAATTTGGCCCAATTAAAGTCTTGTTAAATCTTTCATAAACAAAATCTGCTCCCATTTCACGAGCTACTTTTGCTGTATCGTCAGTACAGTTGTCAGCTACAACAAATATTTTGTATTTGTCTCTTGGGTAGTCTAATTCTAATAATGACTTAATTAATTCGCCAACTATGTGTTGCTCGTTATGAGCTGGTATAACAATAGCATGTCTATTGTATTTGTTAGTTGGTTTTCATTTTTTATAAGGCATAAATAAAGCTAAAAATGTTCCAATAATATTGTTAAAAAATATTATTCAAATTAATATGCTTATTGCCAAAACCGTATAGTTAACTATATCAGTAGCTAAATTAATTTTTTGTGGATCCATGTTCCTATTCCATCCTATCTATATTTAGTCTTAGTAATAATTTATAGTTGAAATAATACACCAAAAGCACTTTTTGTAAAAGACAAAACACAAAAACCGCCCTGTTACTATTTTTAATTTGATTTAACTTCAAACATATTTTTGCTTTCAACTCATTCTAAGCACTTTAACTTTAAGGCTTTCTTAATGCAATAATTCATTACTGTTTTATAAAATAAAGATGATTTTTTCATTTCATTTAAATAATCACTTTTGTTAATTTTTAAAACACAGCCACTAGTTTTTAATTTTTGAACATAGTTAGGTAATGACAACCTAAAAATAAAAGTGTATCCTTTATTTATTTTTTCTAATTCATCAAACAAAGTTTTTTCATCTGCTATTCTTTTAGCATTTCACTCAGAACTCATTGTGTTTCCAGGTCTACTATATCAATACACGGAAACAGATCTACTGCTTAATTTAATAGATTGAGCTTTCTCAATTAATTGTATGTACATTGGATAATCTTGATAAGATGCCTTTTCAACTAAATCACTTGTTTCATAGAATAATTCGGTTTTAAATACTATGCCACAAGGAACCAACATAGGGATTATAGGTTTATTAGATTTTTTAGATAATAAATTTGGGTCAATATTAATTCTTAGGTTTTTGTGATAAATGACCGTTAAATTAAAAGCAATTAAATCAAAATCTTTTTTTCTTGTTATTTGAATTAGTGCATTAACAAAGTTTTTTTTAATTCAATCATCACCATCTAAAACAAAAGCATATTTTGAGTTAACAAGCTTATTGTGTTTTACATAATTTATAACTGAACCTCAATTGCCATTTCCCTTGTTATGCAAATACAAATTTTTATGGGCTTTTTGCAACTCATTTATTTTGCTTATTATTTGATCGCTAGAGCCGTCATTAACTACTAGAATATCTAAATATTTTTCATTGTTCTTATTCGCGAATATAGATGATAATGCTTTATCTATGTATTTACACATGTTATAAGCAGGAATAATAACTGTACAAAGTTTAGTTTCAGCCATTTGTCTCATTTCTTATTCATTATTTTATATCAATTAAACTTAATTATTATTTATAATTTGCCCATTATGAAAATAATCAAACAACTACCTAAAACGCTAGAAAAATACAACTACATTTTTATCGGCTCTGGCTTGAGCGCTGCTGTTATAGCTTCACAATTAGCATCTAATAACAAAATTTTAATTATTGAAAAAAGAAATAACATTGGAGGAAATATTTATGATTATGACAAAAATGGTATCTTAGTCCATAAATATGGTCCCCATATTTTCCATACTAATAATGAAGATGTTTACAAATTTATTAGTAAATATACAAAATTCAACAATTTCAAAAATATAGTCAATGCACAAATTGGAGATAAATTAATTCCCTTGCCTATAAACCAAGTTTCTTTAAAAACCTTGTTTCCAAATAAAGCTGATGATTTTATTAAATATTTAAAAGCTAAGTTTTCTAACAGAGATAAAGTTACAATTTTAGAACTATCAACTATAGATAAATATCAAGAAATTTTTAAAGAAATTTATCAAAGAGTTTTTGTTAGCTATACTATTAAAATGTGAAACAAAAAGGTTGAAGAATTAGATGTTTCAGTCTTTAGCCGTGTACCTATTTATTTGAACAGCTATGAAGGTTATTTCACTGACAAGTATGAGGGGATGCCAATAAACGGTTTTACAAGCATTATTGAATCCTTACTCAAAAGCAATAATATAGATGTAATTTTAAACACAAATGCATTAGAATATTTTAATTTTAAAAATAACGAAATATACTATAAAGAAGCTAAATTAGATAAAACACTATTCAGTTCAGCACCTATTGATGAAATGTTTAATTTTAAGTTTGGTGAACTACCTTATAGATCTTTAAATATTGCCTTTGAAACATTAAATACAAAGCATCTACAAAAAACTGCTGTCGTTAACTATCCTGAAGATCCAAAAATGACACGTATAAGTGAATATAAAAATTTCAACCCAGAAAGACATAATGAAGCTGACACTATAATTTCCAAAGAATACCCTGGGCAATACGATAAAAAAAGCAAGTTATTTAATGAACCATATTATCCAATCCCCAATGATGAATCAAGACAAAAATATAATAGATATCTTGAATTAGCTAAATCAACTAAAAATCTAGAACTTATTGGGCGTTTAGCAAACTACAAATATATTAACATGGACCAAGCTATAAAAGAAGCCTTGGAAATAGTTAAAAAATACAAATAATGCAAAGCATAAAAGCCTTGCATTTCTACATCTTTATGTGACAATAACCATTAGGGTTTTTGTCTAAATAATCTTGATGATATTCTTCAGCATGATAAAAGTTTTTTAGCCTCAAAACTTCGGTTAATATTGGTTTGGAATAATTACTTGCTATTGACTTTAAATATTGTTCAATTATTTCTTTATCTGCTTCATCTACATAATAAACACCACTACGGTATTGGCTTCCATAGTCTTCACCTTGGTGATTATAAGCAGCTGGATCAATAACTGCCATAATTTTTTCTAGTAATTCAACTAAAGAAACTTTAGTTT
>CAMQBE010000031.1 GCA_946998935.1 uncultured Mycoplasma sp.
TTTTGTAAATTGTTTTTGTGACATAAAAAGACAACTCCTTTCGAAATTGTCTCCACATTTTCGAGCAGTTTAATTATTTAAAAAATTTTTGATAATACTTGAAAACTCTTTCATGTTAACAATCTTATCTTGGTACTCATCAGCTCACATATAAAGCCTCCTTTTTAATTATTTCTATTTAATTATATTTAATTAAGATTAGGCTCTGTATTAAAATAAAAATATGTATACAAAATATTTATATCCAGAAATAGAACCATATCAAAGTGGCTATCTTAAAAGCGAAGATGGACACAATATCTATTATGAAGTTAGTGGCAATCCAAAAGGTCAAGCCATAGTTTATGTTCATGGTGGTCCTGGCGGGGGAACTAGCCCTGTTTGTCGTCGTTATTTTGATCCAAGTTATTATAAAATAATTCTTTTCGATCAACGTGGCTGTGGCAAAAGCACACCTAGCATGAGTTTAGAAAATAATGATACACATCATTTAGTTGAAGATATGGAAAATCTAAGAAAACTTTTAAAAATTGAGCAATGAATTCTTTTTGGCGGTTCATGAGGAACAACCTTAAGTTTATGCTATGCAATTAAATATCCTCAAAACGTAAGCACTATGATTTTAAAAGGAATCTTTTTAGCTCGCCAAGAAGATGTTGATTGATTGTACCAAGAAGGTGCAAGCTATTTTAAACCTTTAGATTATCAAAAATATATTTCAATATTAACCAAAAAACAAGAAAAAGACATTTTAAGTTCTTATCATGATTTAATGAATTCAAAGAATGAAAAAATTCGCAAACAAGCTTTAATTGAATGAACTAGATGGGAAACAGCTTTGATTACTTTAAAGAAGTTAAAATTAAATACTAAAAAAGATTTGGATGATATATTCCAAATTTCATTAATCGAGAATCATTATTTTTATAACCATAGTTTTATAGAAGAAAATTACATTCTTAATAATGCTAAAAAAATTGAAGATATTCCTACCTATATTGTTCATGGTGAATATGATTTAGATTGTCGCCCATCAGGAGCTTATGATTTAAGTAAAAAACTTAAAAAATGTAAGTTAATTTTTGTACCTAAAGCAGGGCATTCACAACGTGAAGATGGTATATCTAAAGCATTAGTAAAAATTACTAAAAGTCTTATTAAATAGAGCAATTAGAAAATTCGTTCTTTGCGATTTATTAATTAAAAAATGAAGTTCTTCATAATGAATTATATTTATCATTATGTTGCACTTCATTTTTAGATCTAGAACAACTAGCTATTTATGCTGAGTTGCTTTTTTAAATCTAATTATTTAATGTTATAGAATGCTTTTTCGCCTAAGAATTCACCGGTAGAATCTAGTTCTTCATCAATAACTAATAGACGATTGTATTTAGCAATTCTATCTGTTCTTGACATTGAACCAGTTTTAATTTGACCTGTATTTAAGGCAACTGCTAAATCAGCGATAGTTGTATCTTCTGTTTCACCTGAACGGTGTGAAACTACACAAGCCATACCAGCTTTTTGAGCCATAGCAATAGTGTCTAAAGTTTCAGTCAATGAACCAATTTGATTTAATTTAATCAAGATTGCATTCATAGCTTTTTCTTCAATAGCTTTAGCTAATAATTTAGGATTTGTGACAGTTAAATCGTCACCAACAATTTGAATTTTGTGACCATATAATTGAGTCATTTTAGCAAAGCCTTTTCAATCGCTTTCTGCTAAACCGTCTTCAATTGAAATAATAGGATATTTAGCAATTAACTTTCCATAATATTCAATCATTTCATCACTGGTGAATTCAAGTTTTGTTTTATTTAAGTGTTCAAAACCAGGTTGTTTGCTTTCAATAGCTGCTTTCAATTTTTTAAAAGTATATTTCTTGCTTTTTTCATCATAAAATTCACTTGAAGCTGAGTCCATTGCAATAGCAATAGCATTTTTACCTTTAGTTGCTGGTTTATATCCTGCATCACTAATAGCTTTAACAAGATAGTCTAATACTTCTTCATGACTCTTGCAATTAGGTGCAAAACCACCTTCATCACCGACTTGTGTTCCGTGTCTATCTGCTTTTAAGATTTTAGCTAAATTATGGAATACTTTATTAGCCATTTGTAATGCTTCGCGGAAGTCTTTAGCTCCAACTGGCATAATCATAAATTCTTGAAAATCAACTGTGTTAGAAGCGTGTGCTCCACCATTTAAAACATTTAGCATAGGTAATGGTAATGTGTGAGCATTTGGGCCACCTAAATATTTGTAAAGGGGAATATCTAATTCTTCGCTAGCTGCACGTGCTACAGCTAAAGAAACTCCAAGAATAGCATTAGCACCTAATTTAGTTTTGAATTCGGTTCCATCTAATTTAAGCATTGCTTGATCAATGAAGCGTTGGTCTAAAGCATCCATTCCTAATAATGCTGGTGCGATGATTTTATTTACATTATCTACAGCGCTCATAACGCCTTTTCCACCGAACCAGTTTTTTTCGTATTTAGTTCCTTTGTCTCTTAATTCTAAAGCTTCTTTTGAGCCTGTACTTGCTCCAGAAGGTACATTAGCTATACCCTTAATGCCACTATCTAGTGTAACTTCAACTTGAATAGTTGGGTTGCCACGTGAATCTAAAATTTCACGAGCATAAATATCAATAATTTCTGACATATAACTCCTTTTTATTTTTTAATTATTTTTATTATATTTAATTTAAGAACCGATGTTCATTTCTTTTTTTTAAGACTTTTATTTTTGTGGAAATATTAATCTAAAAATAGAGCCAGTGCTCTATTAGTAGAAGAATTCTAAATAAGTTACAGTTGCTAAACACCCTAAAATAATAAGAGCTGCAATTATGGCAAAAGCAATAAATTTTCCATCAACTTTAGCCTTAGGTTCTTTCTTTTTAGCAATTTGGCTTTTATTAGAAGTTTGTGTATTTTTATTTTGCGGTTGGTATTGGTCTTGATATGTATAAATAGGTGTTGTTTTTCATTCTATGTCTTGTGGTGTTTTGATAGTTGTAGTTTTAGTTTGAGTAACTGTTGGTTCAACAATTACAAGTTCATGTTCCTTAAAGCCACTTAAAAGTACATCTTTAGAATTTGAAATTTCGGAGTCCTTAGTAAGGTGGTATCAGACTTTTAAGTCTGAATTTGAAGCTTCAAGTTTTTCAATAATAACTTCATAGCCAGCCAAAGTAGCATTTACATCATGTGGCATAATTTCATCTGCGTATTTTGCTTCTTTGTTTGGTATATCAATAGTGACTTCATCTAGATGGTCATTAATATTATCTTTAACTTCTTGTATTGTTTCTACAGGTTTAGTTTCTATTACTGTTTCAATAGTATTATTATCAGGCACCTTAGTTTCAGCAGATGGGGTTTCAATAACTTTTTCAATAATTTTAAGTTTTTCAATTACTTGAGGTTCTTCTTCTTTATATATTTTAAAACCTCGTAAAGTTTGAATGCCTTGTTCTGAAACTAAATGATGTTTTTCAATATCTTTTTCGAGGTGGTATCAAACAGTTAAAAGATTATCTTCAGTATTAGCTTGTACTCTTTCAACAACAACATTATTACCAGGACTGTATGTTCTTACATCTGGTACCATTATGTCTTGTACATAGCGGTTTATGGAATTTTCAACATTTAAATCAACAAATTCAACTGCACGGTTTAAAAGTCTTTGTTCTCTTTCGTAATCAATTTCAACTTTTTCGCTAACTTTGCCCTTGTCTACTAAATCTTCACTTTCGATGTATTGAATAACATTTTTATTTTCAATATTTGTATGGCTTAAACGTTGGCGAATAATATATGCTTTAGTTAAATCAACAGAGCCTCTAAAAGCACCTTCACGGTGGAATCATACTCTACATGGATTATTGCTTAATTCAGCAATAGTAATAAATCTATTTAAAGCATCCATAAATGTTTCATAGCTTGTTGAATCATATTGTAAAGCTTTTTTAAAATTAAATACAATATCGTTTATTTCTTTAATTGGTTTTTCAGAGATGTAATATTTTTCTAAGCTAGGTTTAACAACTTTTTTAACTCTAACTCTAGTTGGCTTGGTAATAGTTATTGTTTTAGTTTTTGAAGCTCTATCCATATCTAGAGCTGCATTCAAAGTTTTAGATTTGATTGCAGTTTTTTTAGTTGTACTTTTACTTGAGCTACTTTTTCTTGTGCTTTGTGCCATAATATATTTTCCTTTTTATTTCGATAAATAGTCTAATAAATAATTTTTTTATGTTTTATTAGTACTTATTCAATTAATAAAAATATTATAATCAATTTTTATATTTTTTTTCAATGGCTAAAACAAAAAGAGCATTAAAAAAAGAAAGTTCTTAGCTTTTTTATTAGCTTTAAACTTTCAATTATTAATTTTTATTTGTTGTATACAATAAGAACAACGATGTTTGCAATGATTAGAAGTGTTAAGATAACTGCAAGAATTGCAAATCAAGGATCGCTTTTTTTTGCTGGGACTTCTTCGTCATCTTCATCTTTATTTTCTACAATTTCTTCTTTGACTGATTCATCAATTTCGTTTTCTACTGGTTTTTCTTCTTCTTGAACAGGGAGTACTATAACTTCTGGTTCAGGTTTTACTTCTTCAACAGGTTCTTCAATCTTAGCTGGTTCTTCAACAGGTTTTTCAACAATAACGTGTTTTTCAATAATTTTTTCGACAACAATAGGTTCTTTGTCTACTTTAAAGTCACGTAAGGTTTGAGTTCCTTGGTTAGAAACAAGGTGATGATCTTCAATATCTTTTTCAAGGTGGTATCAAACTTCAAGAGAATTGTCTTCAATGTTTGGTTTAATTTCTTCAACAACAACAACATTACCAGGGCTGTAAGTTCTTACATCTGGAACCATAATGTCTTGTACATAACGGTTTTTTGAGTTTTCAACATTTAAATCAACATAATCAACTGATTTGTTTAGTAATCTTTGTTCTCTTTCGAAATCGATTTCAACTTTTTTACCTTTAGGTTCTGCTTTATCAACTAAATCTTCAGTTTCAATATATTCGATAACTTTTTTGTTTTCAATTTGAGTTCTTGTTAAACGTTGACGAATAATTTGAGCTTTAATTAAGTCAACTGAACCACGATATGCACCATCACGGTGGAATCATACTCTACATGGGTTTGAACTTTCTTCAGCGATACGAATAAATTCATTTAAAGCATCAACAAATGTATCAAAGCTTTTTGCTGTCTTTTGTTTTGCACGTTTGAAATTAAAGATAACGTCGCCAGTTTTCTTAATAGGCTTTTCTGAAATATAGTATTTTTCAAGGGTACTTTTACCGTTTTTATCTCTTGTTTTCTTGCCTGCATTTAGTGCGTCGTTTAAAGTTTTAGCTCTAACACTTTTACCACTTGTAGCTTTTTTGGCAGCACTTGATTTAGTAGCTACTTTCTTAGGAGCTACTTTCTTAACTGTAGTAGTAACAGTTGTCGTAGTGATAGTTGTAGTTTTTTTAGGGTTTGATTTTTTGACGGTTGTTGTCTTAGCAGCAGCTTTTTTTGGAGCAGCTGTTTTTTTAGTAGCAGCAGTTTTTGATGCTGCGCTTGTACTACTTTTTGCTTTTGCAGTAGCAGTTTTTTTAGTAGTTTTTTCTGCCATATGTTTCTTCTTTCGTTATAAATATTTATTTCTACTTATTAATTATTTTACTTGATATTTGTCAAATAATATTAACAAATATGAAAAAGAACATACAAAATCGCTCTAAACTTTGTTTAGAACAAGAGAAGCAGATTTCAAATATGCTCTTGTTAAACCACTAGCGCCAAGTTTTATTCCACCAAAATAACGAATTACAAAAATTGCAATGTTATTAATATTCTTTTTAAGTAACAAATCTCTTATAGGTTTGCCTGCTGTACCATTTGGTTCATTATCATCATTAAAGCCAGCATTTAAGATACCATTTTCTTTAAAAACATATCCATAGCATACATGTGTGGCTTTCTTATATTGATTCTTTAATTCTATTTCAATATTTTTTAATTCTTCTTTGTTGTTGATTTCAAAAATAAAAGAATAGAACTTAGATTTTTTGCTTTCGTAAACTTGTGGTTCTGGAATCATATTAATAAAATTATAAGATATTTTTGTCAATGAAAAATAATTCTAATTATTCTACTGTATAGTGTAAATGGTAAAAAGTATATATTTGCAAAATGATTGCATGTATAGTTTTGATAAGATAATTTTTTGCTGGCAAAAATGACTGCTATGTTCATCAATAAGTTTATTTTGAAAAACAAAAAAATTAAATTGTTTTAGCTTAATTAAGTAAAAACTTTATCTAAGATTAGATTAACAAAACTAGCTTTGATATTAATCATAAATTTCGTTATTGTTATATAAAATATTTGCTAAAATATAGAGGCTATTTATAATTTGATATTAATAAATAGTATGGATAGGATGTGGATGAAAGGCCACACTTAGGTTGGTTTTAGCGCTAAAATACAATTTATTATTATTAATTTATTGAAAGGAAAACAATACATGGCAAAACAAGATTTTGACCGTAGTAAAGAACACGTTAATATTGGTACCATTGGCCACGTTGACCATGGTAAAACCACTTTAACTGCTGCTATTGCTACAGTATTATCAAAAAAAGGACTTGCAGAAGCTCGTGATTATGCTTCTATTGACAACGCTCCTGAAGAAAAAGCTCGTGGTATAACAATTAATACTTCACACATTGAATATCAAACAGAAAAACGTCACTATGCACACGTTGACTGTCCAGGTCACGCTGAC
>CAMQBE010000032.1 GCA_946998935.1 uncultured Mycoplasma sp.
CAATAAATGGATATAAAAAATCACACTAAAATGTGATCTTAAAGTTGTTAAATTGCTTTATTTTCATTTGAATCAGTAACAACATCTGCTTTATTCCCTAATTCTATTTCGAAGCGACTATCTTTAGCATTTTTATTTTTTAAATATAAAACTTTGAAATGAACATCATTTAATTGATAACGGCTAGCCTTAGTTAACTTATGTCCTAATCTCTTTTCTAATCAAGCTTCTAAAGGCATATGATATTCTTCATCATTTAAATCCATTTCAATCTCAAGTTGCTTTATAATTTCGTTCATTTTTGTTTTACCGGCAACATGAAATAACTCCAATGAAACTTCAAAAATATCTTTGTATTCTTCTTGGTCATATTCATCATATATTTCGCCAACAATTTCTTCAATAATATCTTCGATAGTTATAATACCTATTACATCGGAAGTGTTATTACTTTCGGTAACAAAAGCCATTTGCGCACGTTGATATCTTATTTTTTCTAGTGCTGAAGCAAGAGTTGAGTTTGAGCTAATAATTGGAACTGGTTTTAAATAATCTATCGCCTTACCTTTTGCTTCATAAAAAATATCTTTTAGATGAACTATACCAATTAAACGATTATCCTTTTCGACAGGTATACGACTATAGTTAGTTTCTCTAAATAAATCTTGAGCTTGTTTAACTGATGCATCATAGTTTATTGAACTAACATCTTTCATTCTTATGTAGTGTTTTTTAACTTTAGTACTATCTAAATCTAAAGCATTTTGAGCCATGATACTTTCATTGGTTTCTAGCACACCTTCATTTTGTGCTACATCTATAATATTTTTAACATCTTCTTCCGAGTTTGTAACATATATTTTTTTGCCAATTTTACTTATAGGATAGGCAATAGGTCAAAATAAATAGTATAAACTTTGAATAATATAGCAACAAAATTTAGCAGTACCTTGTGGATGACTTTTGGCAATCAATTTAGGTGTTATTTCGCCTAAAAGAACAATCACCGGAGTCATCACAGCGGTAGAAATTAAAACGTTATAATCTGCCGCTGCTTGACTTAAACATCTACTTAAAATATAAGCTAGTAATGTTGAAGAAGCAATATTGACAATATTATTACATATCAAAATGGTTACTAATGTTTGATTGAAAAATTTATATTGTTTTTGAATTAGTTTTGCGCCAAACTCTTTATTATCAATCATGGTTTCAATCTTGCCCATGTTTAGTGTTGTATAAGCAGTTTCTGCGGCACTATAAATAGCACTAAAGAATAATAAAATAACTAAAACTATAATTAATGGAATCAACAGCTCTATTGGCATATTAATCATCCCCTTCGTCGGTTGGAATATTGTTAGAATCTATATTACTAAATTTTGAAATATTCATATCAAATCATAACTTAAATTGAGTGGTTCTGCCATAACGGTTTTTAGCAATAATAACATCAGTTGCATCACCGATTCCACCGTATTCATTTTCTAATTTTTCGGTCTCTCTTTTATTACGGTAATAACTTGCACGATATAAGAACATAACCATATCAGCATCTTGTTCAATACCACCTGATTCACGCAAGTCTGACAATATAGGTTTCTTATTTTCACGTTTTTCAACTTCACGAGAAAGTTGACTTAATGCAATAATAGGTACTTGTAATTCAAGTGCTAAAGTTTTTAATGCACGTGAAATTTTAGAAACTTCAACTTGACGATTATCGCCAGCTTTTTCACCTAAGTTAATCAATTGTAAGTAGTCAATAACAATTAAATCAATTGGATTAACTTTATTCAATCTGCGGCATTTTCAAAGCAAGGTATTTAAATCGCTACTTGCAGAATAATCAATGAATAAATTCATTGGATCGATTCTTTTTTCTTTCACTGCGTTAATCTTCATCATTTCATCTTCGCTTAAAGATTGAGGTCTAGCTAATTTAGCACTATCTATTCCTGAGACACATGAATAAATACGTCCCATTAATTGTGTAGCTGACATTTCGAGGCTAAAGAAGACAACACGTTTGCCTCTTTGAGCTATGTTTGTTGCAATATTTAAAGCAAAAGCAGTTTTACCCATTGCTGGACGAGCAGCTAAAATAATTAAATGGTTCTTTTGCAAACCTTGAGTTAAGTCGTCAAAGATTTTATAACCAGTAGGAATACCAGTCATTTCATTTGGATCACGATTCCAACGTAATGATAAATCATGGTAGTATTCTTCACTAGCTTTTGAAGCGGTAACAAAGTCCATTGTAACTTGATTACGATCAAGATTTAAAAGCATGTTTTGCATATCTTGAACAATTTCGCTATCGCTAATGGCAGTGTTTGAATTCAGTTTATTTTGTACTAAAGTAACAGTTCTTTGAATAGCACGTAGTTTGGTATTGCGAGCTAATTCTTCAATATAAGTTTGAATATTTTCTGAAAATCCACCATGGTTATAAATATCTGTTAAAAAGACATTATTTATATCATTAGAATAATGCTTTTGTTTAGCTAAGATAAGAATTGAATCAGGATTTATAACCTTATTGCTTTCATAAAGTTCACGGAAAATCTCAAATAATTTACGTGTTTCGATAAGTGAAAAATCTTCCGCCATTAAATACGGAATAACTTCACTTGCTTTAGAGTTATCAGCTAAAACAATACCTAAAAGAGATTTTTCAAACTCTACATTTGAATGCGGTATTGGGCCAACTGGACCTCCGTTATTGAAATTAAAATTGTTGCTATTTCTTATTGACATTAACTATCACTTCCACTTTCAATTTAGCTACGATATCTTTATACAAAATAATATCAATATCGTGTATTCCATTAGATACTAAATGTACCTTTTGAACAGCATATTTATCTAATTCATAGCCTTTTTGGGTTAAATCACGAATTATATCTTTAGTTGAAACTGCGCCATGTACACTTAAGTTTCTGTTATTATCAATATGAGCTTCTAAAGTGTAAATTAACTTTTCTTTTTCAATCTTTTCTTTGAGCTTTAAAGCATTGTTTCTTATTTCCATTGTTTCTAAAGTTAAGTTACTTAGACGCTCATCTAATTGTTTTTTAGTTACATCATTATATGGCACAGCAAAACCTTTATTAACTAGAAAATTACTTCCATAACCATTTGAAACTTCAATTATGGTGTTTGCTTTGCCATTTTTACAATCTTTAATTAGTATTACTTTCATGTCTTGCACTCACAATCGCTTGTTTTATATTATCAACAAAGGTTTTTAAATCTTCAGTTGAAAAAGCTGCGGCTGTACCAAAGTGACCTCCACCGCCAACCGATTCACAAATAATTTGGACGTTGGTATTTATACCACGAGCTGATAATTTATAGCCTTTGCCTTTTTCTTGACGAGCAACAACAAAGCTTGCTTTACGGCCAGATATTTTAAGAACTTCTTCAGCAGCAATAGAAATAATATCATCGCTCATTGGTATATCTTTATAAGCTAAGAAAAAGCCAGGTTTAACTTCTTGTAAATTAGATAATAATTCAGTAATTTTGCTATTGGTAGTTGCTTCAATTTTAAGCATTTCACTACTTTCTGAACTATCTGCACCTTTTGATTCAAGCCAGCTTGCTGCTTGGAAGGTTTTAGCTGTTGAACGTTTAGTGAATTGCAATGTGTCAAGATAAATACCATTTAGAATCATTTGCGCAACGCGTTTAGTTAAAGTAACTTGTTTTTTAGAAAATGATAAAACTTCCGCAACAATTTCACTAGCACTTGAAGCAGCTACATCTATGTAACGGTTGATTTTGGGGCAAAAATCAATAGCACCAGCAAGGCGGTGATGGTCTAAAACGAAGATATTATTATTCAAAGCATTTCTTAATAAATCTGGATTATCCGTACGAGCTGGGTCTGAAACATCACAAATAAAGATAATTGTATTAGCATCAGTTAATTTATTAGCTTGTTGAGGTTTAATAAAGATATCATCATAATCATTTGGGAAATATTTAGCCAATGCTTTCTTCGTTGTAGTATCTTGAGTTGAGCTACAAATATAAACTTCTTTTTTATAAGCTTTAGCTAAAGAAATCATTCCTAGAGCTGAGCCAATTGCATCCAAATCGGCATTTTTATGTCCATAAGCAATAACTTTTGTTAATTTTGAATCAGATAATTTAGCTTCAATTAAATAAGTTAAAGCTTTAATCTTAGTTAAGTTACTATCTGGCAATATTTCAGCTGTTGAGCCATAATACTTAGGAGAATCATTCTTAGAAAAAATAGCAATTTGGTCGCCACCACGGCTTTGAGCTTGCAATAGGGCGCTTTTAGCTTGTTCTAATTTACTGTTTAGATTTCTTGTACCTATAGCAAAACCGGCTGAAACTGAAACTAAAACACCTTTGGTGCTAGATTTAAGAACATCATGTAAATTATCAAAGAAATCAAAATTACGTTTAATCATCTTATCTAATGATTCCTTGTTAGTAATAATCAAAAATTTACCATTAGTATATTGACGATAAACAAGGTTGTAAGCAACAACTAAAGAATCTAGAACATTAACAACTTCTTTATTCAAATTATAAAGTTGTTCTTCTGAAAGAATTGATTGATAAAGTTGATAGTTATCAATTTCAACTTCACCTAAAACTGTTAATTCATTTTCATAGATTTTTAAAGTTTTTTGTTCAAGAGTATTATCTCTAATAGATAAACAGTTTTCTAATGACCAGATATTAGCATTATAGTATGTGTCATTGACATTAAAATTAAAGGTTTTCTTAGCTGGATCAAAATTAACGTTTAAGGCTTCAAAAAACTTAACAAGTGGCAAACCAATTCATTTGCGGCCAAAGCGGTTTTTAACAAAAGCTGATGTTCATAAAATTTTTCCTTCGTTATCATAAATAATGGTACCGATTGAGTTATATGAAATAATTTCATCAACAAATTGGTTAAATGAGTTTTTAATTAAGGCGTGTTCTGAGTAGTAGCTTTTTACAGCTAAAACACCAAAAAAACCTGAGAGTGTAACTCCTGAAATAATTCCTACAAGAAGAATAACTCTATATAAAATATCATCTGCGATAAGGGTGCAAATTACCCCTCCAACGGCAAGAGCAATACATAAAGCTGTGATGAGCGAATAAAGGATAGTTTTTTGTCTTGAATTCATAATAGTAAAATTATATATTAATACTATCTATATTAATAATTAAGTTCTAAATTGTTATTAATATAGCAAGTATATAAGTACAAGCTATTATGTTTTTGAGTTTAAAAGCAAAAAATATGATGAATTGCATTATTTATTAAAAATACTATAACACAGGTTTATTCAAAAAAACGACTTATAAGATTGTGAAGTAAATTTTAGCTTATTTATATGCCTTTTTGTTATTTATTAAATCGTTTTGAAAACTATATATAATTGTTTTATAACAATTCAATTAAAAGGAAAAACAATTATGCTAGAAATATTAATAAGTGCAACAATGATATTAACTATCGCAGTTTTAATTATTACGATAATTTTAATAGTCAATTTGAATAAACTTTCTAAAAAAGTTAAAAACCCAATTACCGATGGTTTTGAAAAATCATTTCAAGACTTAGAAAAGAACTTAAATAATTCAATCGAAAATCAAATATTAAAAACCACTAATAATTTGAATAACAATATGACTGAAAAAATAAATAAAAATAATTTAGATCTAACTCAAAATATTCACCAAGCATTCAATACTAATAAAGCATCAATGGATATAGCTTTTGATAATTTTAGAAAAACAATTGATGCCAAAATTGATGATTTAATTCTTAAAACTAATAAACAAATGGAAGAAATTTCAAAAAATATAGATAATCAATTAAAAGAAAAACTAGACTCTAAATTGCAAAAACATTTTGATGAAGTAGAAGAAAAAATGTCAAATTTAACTAAAGAATTAACAGAGTTTTCAACCTTGCAACAATCAGTTGGTCAATTAAATAAAAGTTTTAATAGTGTAAAAACTAGAGGCAATTTTGGAGAATATGGATTACGTGTCCTACTTCAAAATAATTTAACTGAAGGCACTTGATTTGAACAAGTAGCTATCAATAAGAAAAAAACAAAATCAAGTGGCGGAGAAGAAAAAGATGTTAATATGCGTGTTGACTTTGCCATAAGTATTCCTAACGATAGTGGCGAAAACACCCTTATTCCTATTGATAGTAAATTCCCTATTGAAAACTTTAATTTATATAACGACGCTGAAACTAAAATTGAAAGAGAAAATGCTTTAAAACTTTTAATTAGAGATATAGAAAATGAAGCTAAATCAATAAATGATAAATATATTAATCCACCTCAAACAACAGATTATGCTTTGCTTTTCTTACCATCAGAAGCTCTATATGCTGCTGCTGCAATAGAAGCTGGTAAACTTGAAGAAATTTCTAGAAAACATAAAGTTATTGTTGTTGGTCCTATTACATTAATTTCACATCTAAAAGTAATAAATTACTTTAATTCAATGAAAAGTATCGCAAATAACGTCGGCCAAATAAGAGATGCTTTTGTCAAAATATGAGATGACTATAACATCATGGTTGATAAATTAGTAGATAGCAAAGTAAAAGCTCAAACTATTGAAAAGTCACTTGATC
>CAMQBE010000033.1 GCA_946998935.1 uncultured Mycoplasma sp.
AAGAAGTTAAAGCTCCTAGAGCTAAAAAAGCTGAAAATGAAACTAGCGAAAAGAAAACTACTGTTAAAAAATCAACAAAAACAACTAAAGTTGAAAAATAATTAATTTATTTTGAGGAGGTTTACTATGAATAAAGTTTTATTAGTTGGTCGTATTGCTAATGATGTTAGATCATTTAAAACACCTAGTGGTGTAGCTTATGCTAGAACAACTGTTGCTGTAAATCGTCGTGGAACTGATTCAACAGATTTCATTCCTATTGTAGCTTGAAGAGCAACAGCTGACTTTCTAGTTAACTATGCGTCTAAAGGTTCATTGGTATCTATCGAAGGCCAATTTACGGTTAATCAATATAATGCTGCAGATGGTTCTGGCCCTGTTAGAAGTTATGAAGTAACTGTTGATAACTTAAACATGTTAGAATCACGTAGCGTGCGAGAACAAAGACAAACAGCTAATGTTAATGCAGTTAATACTAACGCATATAATGCATATAACCAAAATGCTTTTAATGCTTACAACAAAGCTGCTCAACCTCAAGGTTACCAACAACCAGCTAATGCTGCCCCTGTATTCACAGGAACTGAAAATCAAAACATGCAACAAGTAAACAATCCTTTTACAATACCTAGTTCGAACAATAATCCTGAAGTAGCAAATCAAGACTTAGGTTTTGTATTGCCACCAGATGATATGGATTAGAAAGTGAAAAATATGCCAAAAATGTTAAATAACAAGAAAAAGCTTGGGAACTTCCGCCGTCGTAGATGCGAAAGTTGCGATAGCCAAATTAATTATGTTGATTACAAAAATATTGAATTTTTAAATAAATATATTTCAAGTACTGGTCAAATCAAACCTCGTGCAACTACAGGTACATGTGCTAAAGATCAAAGAAAGATTGCGACTGCAATTAAAAGAGCTAGATTTATGGCTTTAATTCCTTATACTAAGGAAAGAATTCGTTCAGTTGTTCCTTCAACAGGAAGAAAACCTGAAGACAGTAAAGAAATGACTGATGATACAATTGAAGCAAAAAGATTAGCAACTAAAAAAGTTATAGCTAGAAAAGAAGCGGTAGCTGAAAAGAAAGATGAAGCAGTTGTTGAAAAGAAACCAACCATAGCTAAAAAAGTTACTAAAAAAGAAAAATAATTTAGCTTATTTTACAAACTACCCGCGGGTAGTTTTTATTTTAATGTAAAATAAAACTATGAAAAGTAATCGCACAAAAGCTACTCATAGATTCCAAGGTGATTTCATAATTAGACAGTATGTTGCCGCTGGCAAACGAACTCTTATATTTAAAAAGAGAACGAATAAGATAGAAGATTTAAAACGATTTAAGCTAGCAGGTTATAGAAAACTTTTAAATAGAAAAAATAAGGTTTTAATATTGTGTGGATTTTGCTATGACAAAGGTAGAGAAGTTTATCTAGAAATAACTAGAGATATTAAACCTTATAACCTTAGAACAGCTAGTGAATATACTAACTATCACTTCAGCGATTGTCCAAGTTATTGTCCTTCAAATAAACCGATAAATTTAATTAAAAATATTGAAACAATGAAATCGATGTTTGCTAAAACAAGCTTACATGATTGAACAAAATTATTTAATGATTATAGTAAAAACAAAAATATACCTTTTGTAAAAAATGCTTATTATTTGATGAAGAAGAAAAGAAAATTAGTTTGGCATTATTATCAACATTGTTTTTGAGTTCATATGCTAGTGATAAAGAAGATTCAAAATTAACAAAAGCAAGAAAGAAGTTCTTTTTTAATTTATCTATGAACTCAATAGAAGATTTTGAAAAATTTTTAGAAGAAAAAAAGAAAGACTTAGAAAATCCTTACGCTTTGTTTAAATTCGATATAGGTAAATATATTAATAGTGCTAACGGTAAAATGACAGGTTTTTATGATGAAAAAACCGAATCAATTAAGATTTGCAAATATAATGCAGACGAAGGACGTATTTACTCACCTTTTTGAAAAAAAGGTATGTCTTACTATAGATCAATTAAGATACATTTAGATAGTTTAAGCAATGATTTGCCAGAAAATAAAGATCTAAAAGATCTTATGTATTATGTTATAAAAACATACCAACACTACACTATATATTTACTTGTGAATTGTTATAAAGATATAGAATATGTTCCAATTTCAGGGACTAAGTTTTATAATTATGAAATCAAAAAATTAAATTTCTTTAAACAAATCGAGGCAAATAAAATGAATTATAAAGATATATTTATTTGTACAACTGATACTGTTTGCGGTATTGGTGGTCCGATAAATCAAAACACATTAGATTGTCTATATCATCTTAAACGTAGACCTTCAGATAAAAAAATAATGATTCTAGTAGCTTCAATAGAACAAGCTAGAACATTTAAAGAATGAACTCCTGAAGCAGAAGAATGAGCTAAAAAATATTGACCAGGACCTTATTCAATAATTGTAAATGATCAAGGCTTTAGAATGCCGAACCAAAAAAGATTGTTAGAGTTTCTTAAATTAAAAGGACCTATGTATGTAACTAGCGCAAATATTTCTGGCTCTGAACCTATTAAAATAGAAGAAGCAAAAAAAACATTCCCTGATGTTAAATATTACAACATCCATAATTTTGGAAATTGCAGTGGTGAAGCAAGCAAGATTTATAATCTTGACACAAAAGAATGGATAAGATAAAACTGCCCAATGTTGAGCAGTTTTTCTTTAAACTAAATTTTGTGATGTCAAGAATATTTTTCAATAATTTCAAGTGATGTTTTAATTCTTAAATAACTATTTTTAAAGTATTTTCCATTTGCTAGTGCTTGTTCTCAACCACCATATCAAATATTTTCTGGTATTTGGATAAATGCTTCTTTTCAATTTCTAGCTGCCTTTTCACTTACAACTTTTGCATCTTTATCAAGTTTAATTGAAGTAGAACCTTGCGCTGTAAAGAAATCTTTATGTTCATTATAAATAGTTTTTCTTGCTTCAGAGCCTTTAGATTTTGAAGTGGTTTCCCAAAAGCCGTTAAAATCATCTCCTATACGCATGATAGTTCTAAATTTAACAGAATTGCCTGAACCATAGGCACTTAAATCAAAACCTTTATCTTGATTTGAAAAACTGATTGTGTCCATACGAACGTCTTTTGCTATATGTAAATATAAATTATCAGTCGTCGTTCATGGAGCTTCAAGATGTTTTTCAGCGTCGCAACCATCCATTAATCAAACAAAGTCTTTCATCATCTTGTCATCTAAACCTAAAGCTTTAAGATTTTTGATTGTGCCTGCTCTTTGGTCGTATTTTGTATCTTTACTTTGTATTCTATTAGAGTTGAACATAACTACGCCACCATTTTCCCAGACATGTTTAATAAACTTAATTGCTCCAGGTATTTCTTTAGCTACCCCTTCTTGGCACCAAGCTGTCCAAGATTGAGATGTGTAATGAGTATTGTTTAAAATAGCTCAAATATCATATGCAGCATTATCTAAAATAGTTTCATCTATATCCATGAATACAACAGGTACATATTTACCAGCATCTGGATTTGATACTGCAAATGTTTTTGAATCTACCTTAGTGGCATCAAGAATAGCTGTTTGTGATTTAATCATATTATCATGTGTAGCAATAGCATTTTCGTAAGCTTGCGCTTGAGCTATACCTCTTTCGACTGCTTCCATATATCTTGCTGAGGCAACTTTAAGCCCAATTCCAGACACTCTAGCTGCTAAAGCTTGTAGTAATATATCTGTTTCAAAAGCTGATAATTTGCTATCTTCAGTAACTTTTTTAAATCCTTCTACTGTTTTAACAACTTCAGCTTTTGCTTTGCCTTTAATTAAAATTGTTTTAACGAATAATTTGCCATTTAAATCATCAGTTCCTATAACGTTTTTATCAGCTTTTATACCATTAGTTAATCCATTAATTTTAATTTGATCATCAGTTGTTGAACTTGCTAGATGATCTTTATTTGTTACTTCAATATTTACGGCATTTATTTCATCCGCGTTAATAGTTTCAACAGCTAATGGAATAGTAACCTTATTAAAGCCACTTATTTCTTTTGAAATTTCTCTTTTAGCTTCTTTTTTATTTAAACTTAATTTAACAAATAATTTACCATTTAAATCATCGCTTCCTAAAATAAATGCTTTAACTATAATACCAGTTGTAGTTCCATTAATAATTATGTCATTGGCATCTATTTCACTAGCCTTTTTTGACTTATTTGCCACGTCAGTAGTTATTTTAGATAATTCAGCATCTGATATTTCATTTTTAGTTGAATTATTTTGACAACTACTTGCAAGAGCTATTGGGCTAATAAGTGTTGCTACCATTGGTGTGAGGCTTAAATATAATTTTTTATTTAATTTCATTTTTTCTCCTTAATTGTTGTATCTTCTCGTTAGTAATTTGTTAATTCATATTGCACTATTTTAATTCACCATGTATTGTCAAGATATAATCATTTCATTTTTATTATTTATATTTTAAAAAATAAAACCATGTTCATTACGAACATAGTCTTAATGATTATTGCATTTTAATGTTAAATTACATTGTTTTCAGCACTAGGTCCATTTGTATATTTTGGATTAGCTAAAATTGCTTTTATTGCATTATAAAGTTTAATGTATTTACCAAATCCATATTGTTCATTTCAACTGCCATATTCGCAGTTACCTGGAACCATAACGTATGATTGATGATATGCTAATTTTGTGAATTCTCATTTTCCACCTTTATTTTTATCACATTTATAACCAGTTGCAGTTGGTTCAACAAATAAGTCATGGAATCATTTCATTTCAGGTTTTGCTAATGCTTCATTTCTAGCTTGATTTCAAGTATTCTTATCTCCTATTGATTTTGATCATGAATCGAAGAAGTCATGGATGTTATCGCCTATCTTCATAACTGTTTTCATAATTACTTTGTCGCCAGATTTACCATCAACAGGTGTAAGATTTCAGCCGGTAAGATTTGCGTCTAAGCCATTCATACGTTCGTTTTTAAGAACTAATTTACCTAATTTATATGCTGCTAATGAATTTGTTCATGTTTTTCATGGGGTTGGGTTAAATTGATCTGTAAATGTTGTTTTAGCAGCTAAGTCTTTTAGTGCGTTTTCGTTCATTTTTTGAGTTTTTTCATCAGTTATGTCGTCTTTATTTTTTGCTAAATATGGCATTGAGCCTCTCATCCAGAATTGAAAATCAGCTATAAATTTAATGCCAACTTTTTGCAAGTTTTCTTTAACTGCGTTTCTAACTAATGTTGATTGGTTCATATCTGAGTTATAAACAACTAAAGCACCTTTTGATTGAACATAATTAATAAATTCAACTGCGCCAGGTACTGCAAATCTATTAGCTTTAAGATCGTTTTCTTCTTTAACTTTAGCGTTATATCCACCATTCAATCAACCTTGAACTTCTGTGAAGTCGTTTTGCAAAACAGTTTCATCAATATCCATAAAAATAACTGGTATTGATTTGCCTGTAGCTGGATTATTAACTTGTTGTTGGTCATTAAAATTTTGTGAATAGTCAAAGTTATCAGCTGTTCTTGCCATTAAAGCATCGAATGATGCTCTAGCTTTTCCATAAGCTTGTTCTTTAGCTAATTTAGATTCAACACTTGTTATGTACCATACACCAGCAGCAAAGTTTCCTGCTTGGTCATCAATTTGGTTAATAACTTCATGTCTTTGGTCATCTGTTAATTCTTTTCTTCAATCAAGTTGTTTAACAATTTCGTATTTTTGCGCTTTGTCAGCAGTTTTTCAAAGATCTGCTAGAGCTTGTACTTTCTTTTCGTTGCTTCAAGAATTGATATTTTTTTCTGCATCAAGTTGATTTTGTAATTCTTGATTCTTCTTTTCAAGATCTTTTATTTTGTTTTGGTCGTCGCTATTGTGGCAACCTGCAGAAATTGCAACTGGTGCAACAACTGCTGCTGAAACTGGGCCTAATGACCAAAATCATTTTTTATTTAATTTCATTTTTTCTCCTATTTTTAATACTCACAATTAATAATTAAAATGCGCGAGTATCTATATTTTATATATTTTATTAGTCAAATGCTCATTTTTTCATATCACGTGAACTTTTACACGAGCATTTAAAAAAGCGCTTCAAAAGTGCCACTTTTTATGAGCTACAATTATATTGCTACAACTCAATATCCTTTTTTGTCGCTGCCTATTCTTTTAATAATGTTCTTTTCTTTTAACGACTTAAATGTTCTAAAAATTGTTTTTGTTGAAACTTTAAGCTTTTCAGAAAGTTTTTTGGCTGTAATATCTGGGTCTTCTTTTAATATTTCAGTGACATAAACTTCATTTTCATCAAGTTTAATTTTTTCAGTTTCAGTAGTTTTGTCCAATAATAGAGTTCTTTGTATGTTAAAAGTAACTTTGTTAGGTTCTAGTTTATTAGTTATAACAATATTATTTTCTTTAGCTTCGGCATATGCAGATTTCAAACCATACCCTTCAGATTCCGCCAAACCCGTCTTCCCTAAAAAGTTCAAAATAGATGGGTTAAATTTG
>CAMQBE010000034.1 GCA_946998935.1 uncultured Mycoplasma sp.
AACGGCGTATTTAGTCATGAAGCTTTTGAAATATCTTTAAGCCATGAAAAAAATATGCTTGTAGCTGTAGCAATCAAAAAATAAGGAGGCTAGATGAGTTTTAATGGAAAAATGGTTTTTGCTTGACCTATAGTTTTGTGAATGTTATGAAGAATTAACGCCAAAGCTAGAAAGTATCGAGCTAATCCAACTGAAATGGTTTTGCAACAAAGAAACGATTGGTGCTTAAAAAGAGTTAACTTTGTTTTAAAACTTTATGGAGTAAAAGTCAAAGTTGAAGGTTATGAAAACTTACCTAAAGGTGGAGCAATCTTGACTCCAAATCACAAGTCAAATTTGGATGCTTTCATTCTTTTAAAAGCTTTAGCGAAACCTAAAAATGAAGTTGATCCATCAGTTTTAAACAAGGTTCCAACTTTTGTTGCAAAAATAGAATTGAAGAAAAAAAGAGTAGTGCGTAATGCTTTATCATTGTTAGATACTTTCTATGTTGACCGTGAAGATTTTCGCCAAGCTTTTAAAACAATGGATGAATTTGGTCAATATGTTAAAGAAAATAAAACTTATGGTGTAGTTTTCCCTGAAGGTAAACGTGTTGATGAAGAACCTTTAGCAGAATTTAAAGCAGGTGCTTTTAAAACTGCTGCAAGTATTTATGTTCCAATAGTACCAGTTGCAATATCTGATACAAGAACTGCTGATGATAAAAAAAGGTCTAAAAAACTAGAAGTTATAGTTAAGTTCTTACCTCCTATTAAACCAAATGCTTTTCTATCAATGCAACCTCAAGCTATTGCTGAGAAAGTAAAAAATCAAATTGAAGGAGCTCTAAATGCAAGCAAAGAATAGTTTATATGCCACAGACGATCACAAGTATGACATTAAACTTGAAAACTTTGATGGTCCATTGGATTTATTACTTGCCCTTGTGCAAGAAAAAAACGTTGACATCATGGATGTCGATGTTGCTGAATTAGCTACAGCTTATTTGAAAATAATTCAAAACTTACAAGAACATGAAATCGATATTGCGGGTGATTATTTAGTTATGGCAGCTACATTGTTAGCATTAAAAACTAAGATGTTATTATTTACTCCTGAAGAAAAACCTGAAATTGAAGAAGACAAGCGTGAAATTCTACGTCGTCTATATGAATATCAACAATTTAAAGAAGTTTCAAAACAACTTCGTGAACAAGAAGCTTTAAGAAAAGAAATCTTTATTAAAGAAGCTTCAAATCTAGATGAATTTATTTTAGATGATGATTCAAGCGCATTAGATGGTGGCTCAAGCCCATTGCAATTAATTACTGTGTTAAGAAAAATGTTTGAAAGAACTTATGCCTTAGCATTAAGAAGAACCAAGCTTGAAACATTTAACTTAACACCTAAAGATCAAATACCTTTTATTCTTAATTTATTTGATTCTTGCGATAGAGTAACATTTGAAATGATATTTACTCAACCATCAATCAATCACTTTGTGATTACCTTCCTAGCAGTATTAGACTTAGTTAGAAGACAAATTATTAAAATGCACCAAGACGAACAATTTGGGACTATAACATTTGAAAGAGGACCAGAATATGAAAGATAAGATTTTAGAAGCATTACTATATGTCCAAGGAGATGAAGGTTTAACTTTACCTCAAGTTAAAGACATTTTTGGATTAAACACCATACCTGAAGCTAGAAAAGTTATGAACGACTTTATTAAAAGCTACAATGATAAAGATGGCGGCTTAAAAGTAGTTAACTTCAATGAAGTTTATAAATTAGCTACTCGTGAAACAGTTAAAGACTACATTACAAAAATGGTTACTGTTGTTAAAAAACACCGTTTATCAAATGCTGCTATTGAAGTGGCAGGTATTACAGCTTACAAACAACCAGTTACTCGTTCAGCTATCAACAACATTCGTGGTGTTGCTAGTGACCAAGTTTTAAACACTTTATTAACCAAAGGTGTTATTGAAGAAGTTGGTATTTCACCTACACCAGGAAACCCAATTCTTTATGGCATTACTAACAAATTCTATGACTATTTCAAGATTAAATCATTAGCTGAATTACCTAAATTAACTGAATTTAACTTCGTTGATGGAGTTGAAAACGAAGCTGAAGATTTCAACTTATTTGATAGCCAAAGACCAGAAAACTACAAATAATAATACTAATGGTGCATATATGCACCTTTAGTTTATTTTTAATAAAAGATATTATGAACTTAACCAAATTAATTGCCACTAAAGAAGATGAAAATCGCAAAATAAACAAGTTTATTAGTTCTTATTTTAAAGATTTACCGCAAAGCAAAATCTATAAAATTTTTAGAAATAAAGATATTAAAGTTAATGGTAAAAGAACTAATGACACTAACTTAGTTTTACATGAAAATGACGTTGTTGAAATCTATGGTTTAAAGGAAGAAAAACCTGAGTTATTTAGCTATGATAATAAACTTAAATTAAGCTCAAAAATTATCTACGAAGATGACAACATTTTAATAGTTGATAAACGTGCAAATGTTGCAGTTCATGGTGATAGCAAAAGCTTAGATAATCAAGTTTTAGCTTATTTAAAATATAACCAAAATTCAAGTTTTAAACCAAGCCACGTAGGTCGTTTAGATAAAGCTACAAGTGGGTTGATGATCTATGCAAAAAACTATGCTTCATTAGTCGAATTAAACTATAAGACAGGCGATTTTGATAAAATATATCAATTTGAATCTGAATATAATGGGACTGAAAAAACTATCAGCTTAAAGATTCGCCATGATGAAAAATTACAAAAGATGATTGTTGATGAAAATCATCCAAAATCTACTGAAGCGATAACAAGAATCTTTAAAGATGGCAAGCAATGATATGCTCAAATTTATACTGGTAAAAAACATCAGATCAGAATCACAATGGAATACTTAAAATGCCCTATTTATGGTGATATAAAATATGGTGGTAGAAGCCGCCAAAGATTACATCTACATTGTTGCTCAATAACATTTAAAAACCTTGCAAATAACTTAGAATATTTAAACAATAAAACCTTTAGTAGCAACATTACTTGAGAGGAGTAAGATATGCAAAAAATAACAAAAGAAGAATTGAAGATAATCGTTAAATCTTTAATGCTAGAACCAACTGATGAAGTTTTAGATAACATCATGAAAGAATGAAAAACTATCTATAAATCATTAGATTTATTAAAAAAACTTGATACCACAAACGTTAAACCTTTAAGCCACATTGACGAAACACCTTTAGTAGATTTCTTACGTGAAGATGTTGAAGATACTTCATTTGCAATCAATAAACAAGAAGCTTTAAAAAATGCTAAAGAACATAACAAAGATTACATCATTACTAAAAAGGTGGTGGAATAATGAAACTACAAGTTTATGGCAATGTTAATGAAGCAATTAAAGAATTATCTAAAGACAAAAACAATGCAGTAGCTTATGTTTATAAAAATCAAGTTTGTCAAAATTCTAGTGGTTTATTAGCTAATGCTACTTTTACAATTAAAGATATTTTTGCTACTAACGATTGCAAGACAACCGGTAGCACAAAATTATTAGCTAACTTTGAACCTCATTATAATGCTACCTGTGTACAAAGATTAATTGACGCAGGTGCAATCAAAGTAGCTAAAGTTTATTGCGATGAATTAGCTTTAGGTGGAACTGGTACTTTTAGTGCCTTTGGTTTAATTAAAAATCCTTTAGATAATACTCGCTTAGCTGGTGGTTCATCTTCAGGTTCAGTTGCTACATTCACTAATAATATTTCTTTTGCCTTAGCTTCTGATACAGGGGACAGCGTTCGTTTACCAGCAAGCTATAATGGTGTAGTTGGTTTTAAACCTAGCTATGGAGCTATAAGCCGTTATGGTATGTTTGCTTATGCTTCAAGTTTAGATACAGTAAGTTATTTTGCTCATAATGTTAATGATATAGTGCTTGTTTCACAAGCTTTGTTTGCTAAAGACAACAAAGACTTTACATCAAAAGATGTTGCTATTAAAGAAGTTAAAAAACAAATGCCTAAAAGTATTTGCATTCTCGATGTAGATTATTTAACTAGCCCAGTTAAAAAAGCTTATCAAGGCTTAATAAATAAATTACAAGCTTATAAGAATATTAAAGTTAGTGTTATAAAACCTAATGAAGATTTATTTATGGCTATTAAACCTATCTATGACATTATTTCTTACTCTGAAGCTTCTGCTAATTTAGCTAATTTAAATGGTATTGCTTTTGGTGAATGCAAAAATGGTGAAAAATGAGAAGAAATAATGACTAACACACGTAGCCAAGGCTTCGGCGTCATGGTACAACGTAGATTAACTTTAGGAAGTTTCTTCTTGCATTCAGAAAATCAAAAAGAATTGTTTCTAAAAGCTCAAAAATGTCGTCGTTTAGTTAAAGACTATTATGAAAAACTTCATAATACTTATGACATTGTTATTTATCCAGCTTCAGCTGATGTAGCGCCTTATATTGACAATAAAAATAATAAGAATCATAAATATATGGATTACATTTTAACTGGAGCTAATTTAGCAGGTAATCCTTCTATTAGTATTCCTTGAATTAAAAAAGATAACTTACCAGTTAATTTAGCTATAGACGCTAAAAGATATGAAGATCAAAAGCTTTTATCTATAAGTTTATGAATGGAAGCATTTTTAGGAGGTGTACATGAATAATTTAGAAACCATTATTGGTATTGAAATTCATCTTGAATTAAATACTAAGACTAAAATGTTCTCACCTGCAAGAATCGATTTTAATGCAGAACCTAATACTACTATGAACCAAATTGATATGGGTTATCCAGGTACTTTACCATTAGTAAATAAGGAAGCTGTTATATCTGGCGTAAAAATGGCTAGAGCTTTAAATATGAAATTGGATGATGAATTACACTTTGATAGAAAGAATTATTTCTATACTGACTTACCTAAAGGTTATCAAATAACACAATTCTTTAGACCCATAGGTTCTGAAGGTTATGTAACTATTAAAACTGCTAATGGACCTAAAAAAATAGCTATTGAAAGAATTCATCTTGAAGAAGATACAGCTAGACAACACCATGGTGAAGAAGTAACAGAATTAGATTACAACCGTGCTGGTGTACCCTTGATTGAAATTGTAACTCATCCAGTGTTACGTTCAGCTGATGAAGCGGTTGCTTATATTGACATGATTCGTCGTATTGCTTTATCTTTAGGTATTTCAAATGCTAAAATGGAACAAGGTTCACTTCGTGCTGATGTTAACATCTCATTAAGACCTTATGGTTATGAAGGTTATGGTACTAAAGTCGAAATCAAAAACCTAAATAGTTTTAGAGCAGTTAAAAACGCTATTGAGTATGAACAAAAATATCAAGAGTATCATATTTGATCAGGCAAACCTATTTTTCAAGAAACAAAACGTTATGATGAAGGAACACAAAGCACCATTACTATGCGTAGAAAAACAGGTGAAATTGACTATAAATATTTCCCTGAACCAAACATTCCATTTATTAAACTTTCTAAAAACTTTTTAGATAGCATTAAACTCAATGAATTACCTTGAGAAAGAGAAGTTAGATATACTAAAGAAAACATTCAAGAAATCTATATCAATAGCTTGAATAATGATTTAGATTTAGCTAAATATTTTGATTCAATCAACTATCATGATAGAGACAAATTATCTAAATTATTTTTTGCTGAAATAGTATCTTTAGCTAATACAAAAAATGTACATCCAAAAGATTTAGGCATTAAAAACGAACATCTTGAACAAGCTTTAAAATTATTAGATGACGAAGTAATTTCGGGTAAAAGCTTTAAGAAGCTAATCCCCCTATTAGTCTGCTATACAGGCCAATTAGACAAATTAGTTGAAGAAAATAATTTAAAACAAATCTCAGATGAAACAACTATTTCAGCTTGAGCAAATGAAATAATTTCTAAAAACTCTGATCAAGTTAAAGAATATAAAGAAAGACCAGAACGGGTATTAAAATTCGTTCTAGGTAATATCATGAAACTATCTAATGGTCAAGTAAGTCCCACTAAAGCAAACGATATAGTTATCAAGATTTTAGACAATAAATTTAAATAAGATTATAGAGCACATTTTGTTGTAAAAACATGTTGCAATCGTTAACTATGATGATGCAATTCAAATTTGTAGAAATCTTTTTTGGAACAGGGTTTATCCTGATGCACAACTTCCTGATTATGTGATAAAACATGATGTATCAAGTATGTGTGTTGATGGTCTTCAATATTAATATTCTTTCTACATTTGCAATATCTTTTTAGTGAGTTTAAATACAAAGATAGTATTGTTTTCAAAGGTGGGACGAGTTTATCAAAAGTATATAAACTAATCAATAGATTTTCTGAAGATGCTGATTTAGCTTTAGACTGAAAACTTTTAGGTTATAGCGATAAAGAAATTTATAAAGATAGAAGTAATAACCAACAATAAACTGCTCGAAAATATGGAGACAATTTCGAAAGGAGTTGTCTTTTTATGTCA
>CAMQBE010000035.1 GCA_946998935.1 uncultured Mycoplasma sp.
TGGTGATGATTCACTAGCGACTTTAGCTATCATTAAAATTGTTGTATTGATAATCATCGGCCATATTTTAGGCAATATTAATTTGAAAATAATAGCATTTTTCGATAAACCTAAAGCTGAAGCAACTTCTCTTAAATTAGGATCAACGCTATTAAAAGCTTGTTCAATATTACGCACAGCAAAAGGCAAAATGTAAAGTGAGACGGTTAGCATACCTGCTAACATTGAATTACTTTCTTTGCCACCATAAGCTCAACCAAAAGTATTTAAAAAAATAGCAAAACCAAAGATACCAAAAAGAATTGAAGGCACTGAAGTAAAAATATCAATCATGCTCCAGAAAGATTTTTTAAGCTTACCATTAGTGCAAAACTCATTAACATAAATGACAATTATTAAGCTCAATGGTATGACGATAATAACAGACCAAAGACCTATATACAAAGTATTAGCTAAAGCTCTTAAAGTGGAATCACTACTGGCAAAAGAATAAGTATTTTGTTCATAACCAAAGGTCTTAATACCATTGATTAATAAATCTAAAATCATTCATCCAGTAAAAATACCATAGAAGATCAAACATAAATATTCGCCGATTAATTTATAGATATGATAGGCATTGTTTAATGCTTTATAGTTTTTATTTTTAGCTAATATTTTGTCTTTAAAACTTTGAGCATCTATTTTTTTAATTTTATTGCTTGATTTTTTTGAAGTAGCGTACATAACCAAAGCGTTAATAATAACAACTAAGAAAAATAGAAGCATGCCAAGACCAAATAATCAACTTCTTTGTGCTTCACCACCATTTTCAGCAAAGAAACATGTTGAAATTAGCGATGTAACAGGTTTTAATGATGATTGTAATCATTGGCCAAAATGGCCTTTATAAATGTTTAAATAATTTTGGCTATTTAATATAAACATTAACGCGGCTGTTTCTCCAATTGCTTTAGCAAAACCTATGAAATAAGCACGAATAATATCTTTTTTAATTTGAACTTTATATATCTTGTAGATTATTTGGCTTTCGTTAAAACCTAAAGAAAAACCAACATCTTTCAATTCTTTATTTGTTGCATCTAAACGATTAACAATAACTAAAGTAGTTGTTGGCGTGCACATCATGAATAACATCAAAATTGCAGTGAATAAATTATTGCCCGTGGCAGTATGCAAAACTAATTTAGAAAACTTAGATAATTGAATTCAAGCAAAGAAACCAAAAACAACAGATGGTAAACCGCCAAGAATAGTTAATAAAAATTTAATGCGTTTGTGTCTTTGTTCATTTTTATTTCTAAAACAAATTAAAAAGGCTAATCTTAGTGAAACTGGTGCAGTCAATAAAAGTGTTAAAGTACCTAATAAAATAGTTGTTAAAAGAGGTAGAAAAACACCACCAATTATTCCTGAAAGATTGAAGCCAAAACTAAAGATTTTCCAACCGAATTCTTTAATACTTAAATTAGATTGAACTAAGCTAAAAATTATAAATGTGGCTAAAAATAAAATCGCTAAAACAGTGATTGATAAGCTAAAATATTTGCTAAAACGCTCGCGTGCGTTAACAGATTTACTTGCTTTCATAATATACTTTTTTTAATCATAGCAAAAAAGCTAAAAAAGACATTATAAAAATTGAGATTTTATACCTCATATTAATACTCTTTTATGCATATTATTTCTTGCTTTTTGCATTAGTTTTATCAATGAATAAAGATATTGTTTCATCATCTTTATTTTTAAGTGTCATATTGAAACTTTTTTTGCAAATTTCATTTTCTATGCCAGGGTTTTCTAAGAAAAAATCTCTAGCAAATATTTTTACCTTTTCTCCTGCTCCATAAGGAAATTCAACATTATAATCTTTATTCATTTGTTGCATTTTTAATACAAATTCACCACGGGCAAGAATACTTGCGGCAGCTATAGAAAGGTTTAAACTTTCGCCTCTAAAAGCTAAAATAATATCGCCTTTAACTTCTGGTAATTTTGCTCAATTATTTGTCTCAATAATATTGTGATAATACTTCTTGATACTATCCACTGTTGAATATTGATCTATAAAGACATAATCACTACCATTAATTTCATTTTGCAATTTGGTAATTGCATTCAAATGAACAAACATTTTTAGCATGTTACCATTATATGTTTTATTCAATGAATTAAATCCTGATGGGTTTAAATAATGAATAGAATATTTAACTAGTTTTTTAAGTTGAAAATAAATTTTTAGAATATTTTTATCACTAAGTTTTTTGCTATCTTTAACACCTAAATCAAGAACCTTTTGATAATTTTCTTTAGGTATATAAACAGCAGCACAACAAAGAGGACCGAAGTAGTCTCCTACTCCAGCCTCATCAACGCCTATTACTCTTTTATTTTTTAATTCATCTTCTAAACTAAAGTTATATTCTATAAACTTCATATTTACCTATTCTTCATCTACTCCAACAATACCACTTTGTTGTATTTCTAATTTTGCTTTAGTCTTAATTGCTTTATTTATTGCTCTTTCTGGATTATCCAAAAACTTGTTTATAAAGTAACCCACACCGCCTTGTTTATTTGTTTTTGAAATAGGGTGTGTAACATAATTTTTAATAGCTTCTGGTGCATTGCCCATAGCCACAGAAACTGTAGCTACTTTAAACATTGGAACATCATTGTAACTATCGCCAATTGCAATAGTATGTTCAAGTGTAACACCATAATAACGTGATAACAATGATAATGATCTACCTTTATCAGCAGCTACATTAGTTACATCAAAAACTGGTGTTAAGCCTTCTCCTTTTGATCAATAAGAGAATTCAGCTAAATCTCCATAACGTGTTCTTAAGTATTTACGTAATTCTTCAACATCGGTTGTTTCTTTAACATCAAAGATAATACCAGTTGGTTTCAAAGGAATCTTGTTAAAGTCTAATCCAACACGAAATTTCGCTGTAGATGAGAAGCCAAAAACTCTTTCCAAGTCAGCGTCACGATGTTGAACTTGTACTCATGCTGGCCCTTCAATAGCAATATTACTTATTTCTTTTGATACTTTAGGATCGCCTAGAACATAAAGCATTTCATTCAAGTCTAAGTACTTGATAACAGGAATAAAATCTTCATCTTTAGGATTATGAATTTGCGCACCGTTATAGTTACATACAACAGTGTCTAAACCTAATTTTTCATAAATAGGTTTTGTACTTCTTCAAGGTCTACCAGTCATAATGCAAACGATATGACCTTCTTTTTTAGCTCTTTGAATTGCTTTAAAGGTTTCACCATGAATTGTCCCTTCTGCACTAGAAGCTAATAATGTACCATCTAAATCAATAGAGAAAAGGTATTTGGGTTTTTCTTTTATATCAGCCATTTTGCCTCACTTATAAGTTAATAATTATGTTTATATTTTACATTAATTATTTTTTAGAAAAGAATAGGAATTAATTAAAGCTAATTATTTTGCCCAAATTAAAGTAAATTTAATAAAAAACACCACGTAAAATAACATTGCGTGGTATAAAGCAAAAATAAATTAAATATCAAAAACTTTTGAAGTTTTATCCAAGATTTTTTTGTACTTATCTATTCATTCAGTTGAACCAGTAAATTGAGTTAAATCTCTAGCTACAGATAAACCAAGGTATATGATCATTCCATTTATAAAGTATTTTTCAAATACTTCATCACTCCAGGTATCTTTTATATATTCATCCATTGCTTTTGAGCTTTAGCTAATCTATTGCTATCAGTTATAAATTTTTCTGCTTCTCCAAAACATTTAGTTTCTGTTAAGATTAAAAACTTATGTAGCATTTCGACCATTAATGGGCTGTTAAAACCATATTTAACGGCGTTGAATTTTTCTATATAACTTCTTTCGATATTTTCTAATTTTTCCACTTCATAAGAATTGTTTTGAGATTCTAAAATATAAATATCAAAATCATAAAATGATATAGCTTTATTCAAATCTTTAGACTTTAAAAAACTAATCAATATTTTTCCATAAAGCTCCTTACCGGTTCATTTTTCATCTTGCATGTCTTTTACATTAGGCGGTGTAAAAGACATGCAAGATGCTTTAAATGAACTTGAAAAATATATTAATGAAGAACATGATTTAGACCCACTAATCAAAGCCGCTTTAATACATTATCAATTTGAAACCATACATCCTTTTGATGATGGTAACGGCAGAATCGGAAGAATACTAATTATTCTATATTTATTGCAAAAGCAAGTAATACATTCACCCGCTTTATACATCTCATATTATTTAAAGCAACATAGAAATGAGTATTATCAAAAATTAAATCTCAGCGGGGAAGCTGGCAATTATGAACAATGAATTAAATTCTTTTTACAAGCTATTATAGGCTCTACAAACAATGCAATAGAAACTATAGATAAATTATGCTTATTGAGAACTAAAAACTTAACCAAGGTTACGTCGTTATTTCCTAATAGCAAAACAGCAAAAGAAGTATATTATTATCTTGAAAACAATCTTTCAATTGAAACAAAAGATGTTGCCAACAACTTAAATATATCTTTTAATACAGCAAATAAATTCTTGCTTACTTTTACTAAAAACAATATTTTAAATACCATATATAAAAATGGCAAAACTAGAAAGTTTTACTATAAAGAATATCTTGATATTTTAAGAGATGGAACGGAATTATAACTATTGTGTCAATTTCGTTTTTAAAAACACGTTGTTCTTAGAAAATCTTATTTTTGATAAAAAATTAAATTCGCTATAACAAAAATTGACTTTAAAGCTTAAAAGAGAAAACTAAAATTACTTTTATGGTAAAAGTTTATTTTTAAAAACAAGCAATTTAATAAATAGATTTTAGCTTACTTCACTTTCTTAAATTCAACATTTTTAACATGTCCAACTTTTTCATCTAAATCTACAATGCAATAGCTTTTTTCGGAACCAAAACGCGGAAAAGCTATTGAACCTGGATTAATAAAATATTTATTGTTTTCATCATCGTATAAATAAACTGGATAATGCGAATGACCAAAAATAATAATTTTTGCATCTATATGTCTGCAAGCTATAAACAAATCTTCTTCATCCATTAATGTATGATAAGGACCAATTTTATCTCCGTGTTGTAAATATATTTTAGTATTACCTAAGGTAAAATATTTTTCAACTGGCATCTTTGAACTTAAGTCATTATTGCCTTTAACTGCATAATCAAAATTAGCTTCTACTCAGTCATCATATAATTCATAATCGCCAGCAGTTATAGCTATATCGTATTTTTCTTCTTTTAAGATTTTTTCAGCATCTTTTTTATTGCCATGTATATCACTCAATATTAATAATTTCATAATTTACTCCTTATTAAACAGCTTCACTTAAAACGTTAAACTTAACCATTGAAAAAATTAATAAAATTAAGTTTTCTGGTAATAAATAGCCATCTTGTGAAATAGGTATAGCGAAATGACAACCACGCTCTACGCCTGTTATTTCTTCTTTTTTGATTAAAGGCATTGGACTAACTGGAATATTAAATAATTGAGATAGCCGAATAATCAAAAATGATGGATTCATTTTGTCTTCTTTTACATCCAAGGACAACACTAATATTCTTCTATCTCAATTGTCGTGTTTTTGAACGTTTAAGACTAGTTTAAAAGGGTATTTGTCTAATTCATATTGAAGCTCTGGTGTTATTTTTTTATCTACAGTTAATAAATTAGATTTAGTTAAACCCAAATTATTTAAACTACTAAAGGCACTAGCTAATAAACTATTATTTTTATTCACCAATGAAGTAACTATAGTTGTTTGAGGTTCTGCTGATTTGGATGATATTAATTTATTTACCTTTATATTTTCATCTATTTGTTTTTTGAACTTTGACAATAGTTCACTAAATAAAATTGGTTTTAATATATCAATATTTAATTTATTCATTAGTTTAACAACAAAACTTGAAGTTGTTAAAAAGTTAGAGTCTAAAATACTGCTATAAAACACATCTAGTATTTTTATTACTTGTTTGTCTTGAATTAAGTTTTCATAAAGTTGTGGTTCAAAACAAGATATTAAACAATCTTCATATTTATATTTAGAAAATATCAAAGCTAAATTAATAATCGATTCATATGTTTTAATTTTTAAATCTTGAGGTTGTTTTTTAAATAATTTCAACAAATCAATATTTTTGTTAATTTCTAAAATATCTTCATTTGTTGTTTTTATTTTACTTTTTTGATCATGTTCAAAATATTTTGAACAAATATATGGATAAGATAAAAGTTTTTGAAAAATTGCAAACTCCTTTTCTACTTTAAAAATTCCTCCACTATCAACATCATTTACACCTGAGAGCAATTTATCTGATATTTCTTCTAGAGAAGTTATTTCAATTCTTGTTTTTTCATATTCATATATTCATAAGTTATCGTCATCAAAAAGACATTTCATTCTGGATTTAAAAAACTTTTTAAGTTCCTGTTTATCCTGATAACTTGTTGCTTGTGGAAAAC
>CAMQBE010000036.1 GCA_946998935.1 uncultured Mycoplasma sp.
TTTAGCCTTAGGATTAATTTCTTTAACGGCTTCAATAGCTTTAACATAATTATCTTCAGTCTTTTTGAAAGCATCGTGAATACTTTCAATTAATGTATTTTTTAATTGAACTTTTTTAAAATAATTTTTTTCAACTACAAAATCCTTAATTTTATCCATAGGAAAGTTTTGTTGAAGATCATTACCAGCAACATTAAGAGCAATTAAATCAGCATTTTGGATAGCTAAAATTAATTTAGTTCTTAATTTTAAAAAGTTATTTTTATCAAAACTTTTGCTAAACCAAAAAGATTTTTCTTCTAAGGGATAATTACCATAAGCATCAATTTCATTTTCCTTGCGAATTAAGAAGCTTACTTCATAACTGAAGTCATTTTTTAAAATACTATATAAATCAATTGAAGTCATCGCACATAAAGAAGCATTTGTATAGCTTAAATTATTAATAAAATCTTGTGCATTATTTTTAGAAGCTAAATCGATAAGATATTCCACAAAATAATCACTTCAACTATAGCCTTTTACTAAAGGACCATTACAATCTTTGTACCCGCAAGTTTTAGTACCAAACTTGCTATTAAAACCTTCACCTATTGAATCACCGATACAAAGATAATTAAAACTATTTTTCATAAAAAATATTTTAACGCAACTTTATAAAAGCAGTTGAATATGTTTAATATCTAAAGTTAATTTACATTGTATTTACAAACAATAACTTCATTACAATTTTGATATTTTAAAAATTATTATAAAATCATATGGCATTCTAAGGGAGATAAATGTCACTACCACTTTTAGTATTTACTTTAATTACTTTAGTCCTAACAACACTTTCTATATCTTTAGTTAAAGATAGATATTTTATATTCAAGTTTTATAAAGCTAGATTGACATGAGGTGTTTTTGTATTATGCTACTTCTTATTTTTAAGAACAATCCCAAGGCTATTTTATTTTGCTTCTCATTATTCATTATTAACTAAAGACCATAATGCCCGCAGTTTTTATTTATCAAAAATTTTTATGCTTGATATTTGCCCTTTTTATCATGTAACATCTGCCTTAGCATTGTGCTTTGATAAAAATATGAAGTATAGTAAATATTGAGCGTTTGTGGTTATTTTTACAGGCCTAATAGGAGTAATAGCCGTTCCTTTTACAGAAGCAGCAGCTACTTTGAATTTTAAATATATTTTTATTGGATCTACAAAATATAAGATGTATTGAATGCTTCATTTTCTATTATTTATTAATGGACTAATAATTTTAAAGAGTACTAAAAATTGAAATAAGCACGATATTCATTGAACAATAAATTTGGTATTAATATTTTTGATTTATTCATTGTTTATGTCAAATATGCTAGATGTTAACATCGGGGTTGCCGGCTTTTCTCAAAGAGATTGAATTGGTGAAGAAGGCGAATTTACAGCCGTAGGCAAATTAATGGGCAAGGCTAACATTTTTCCTCTAAATGTAGTTCTATTATGAACAATAATAATTTCATTTGTGGCATTAATGAATCAAGCTTATATTTCATTCTATAAACTATCAGCATTAAGAAATAATAAAAAAAAATCGAACTTAAATGCATTGAGTAAATAAACATAAAAAAATTATTTTTTTGCCTATATTTAAGAACAAAAAATTATTTATTAAATAAAAAATTAGGTATATAATAAGCACAAATAAACAAAGGAGAACAGTTTATGGAATCAAAAAAATCTAGATTGGTTTTATCTTTATTATCATGGTTTCTTGGCGGTTTAGGTGTAGATAGATTCTAAGGCGGAAGAATCGGCCTTGGGGTTGGTAAATTATTAACCTTTGGTGGTTTTGGTATCTGAGCTTTAATCGACTTTATTTTAGCTGTTTGTGGAAAACAAAAAGATGCTGAAGGTAAAGAAATCTCAAACTGACATCCAGAAGGAAAATAGTTAAAACCATTCATTTGTGAGCATTCACCGTGCTCATTTTTATTAACTTTTTTATAGCAAATAATTATTTAAATAATTACTTATGCATTAAAAAAAGAGTGTTAAAATAAATACGCAATATTTAATTGCAGAAAGTAGATAAAATCTCACCTGATGGCCATAGCCTTGGGTTCTTGCTACAATTAAAAAACCTTTATATTTTTTAATGTAGTTAAGAGTGGGAGACCACTTTTACTTTTTAATGTTTATCTAATAAGGAGTTTATTATACAACCACAAGGAAAAATGAGAAAGCCACAAGCTGAACACATGATTAATGAAAATATACCTTTTCATAAAGTGTTTTTAGTAGGCGCTAACGGAGAAAAAATTGGTGTCACAAACACTAATCAAGCTATCGAAATGGCTAAAGACCAAAGACTTGATTTGGTATTAATAGCTGTTGAACCTAAACCTATTGCTCGTATCATGGATTATGGTAAATTCAAATACGAAAGAAAAAAGAAACAAAAAGCAGCTAAAGAAAAACAAACAGTTATTGAAAATCGTCAAATTCGTTTAACACCAATGATTGGTGAAAATGACTTGATGACTAAAAGCCGCAAAGCTAGAGAGTTTCTTTTAGATGGTGATAGATTAAAAGTCAGCTTGAAATTCCGTGGCCGTGAAATGGCTAGACAAGATTTAGGTTATGCAACATTAGACAAGTTTTTTAAAACCTTAGAAGATATTGCAGAAATCACTAAAGAAGCTAAGTTAATTAACGAACGCTTCTTAGATATGTATTTACAACCTAATAAAATCAAAGTTCAAAAATACAAAAAAGAACATAACTTAATAGATAAAAATACTGAAAATAGTCAAGAAGAAGCTAAAGAAGAAGTGATTGTTGAAGATGATGATGAAATTGATAATTATTCATCTAAAGACGACCACCGCGATGAAAATTAGCTTTAATTAAAGGAGTAAAAATGCCTAAAATGAAGACTAAGAGTGCTCTTAAAAAACGTATTAAGATCACTGGAACAGGTAAAGTTATGCGTGAACAAGCATATCGTTCACATTTATCTCAAAACAAAACTACAAAACAAAAACGTCAAGCTCGTAAATCTGTCTTAATGGACCGTTCAGATGTCAAGAGATTTAAAAACTTGATGTAATCAAAGCTTTTAAGCTTATGAATAATTTTTTAATAAAAACGAAAGAAGGAAATCATGAGAGTTAAAGGTGGAACAGTTACAAGAGCAAGACGTAAAGGATGAATTAAATTAGCTAAAGGATACTTTGGCCACAAATCAATAGGTTATAAAGTTGCTAAACAAGCAGTTGTTAAATCATGAACATATGCTTTTAGAGACCGTAAACAAGTTAAACGTCAATTCAGAAAAATGTGAATCGCGCGTATTAACGCTGCTACAAGAGCTGAAAATATGTCATATTCAAGATTTATCAATGGCTTAAAAAGAGCAAATATTACAATCAACCGTAAAATGCTTTCAGAATTAGCAATCCAAGAACCTAAAGTATTTTCTAACTTAATTAAAATCGCAAAAGACGCTAAATAATTTTGTGTTTTGTACTATGAACAAGCCGAAAAGGTTTGTTTTTTATTTTGTAAACTTTTTTATTAACTACCAAAGACTTTACAGTGCTTGAATAAGTACTTTGATAAAATTTTGCTATATTTGTGTTTGCTATATTTGTGATTAATTAATAATGATATAATATTAAGCATATAAATACATATATAAATTAAGGAGACTTGAAATATGACTACAAAAGGTAAAATTATTACAACAGGTATTTTGACAGTTGCAGCTATTGCAGTAACCACAGCTACATGTGTTTACATATACAAAGCTGACCATAAAGCTCAAAAAGAAAAACCAAATAAACCTGTAACACCTGTAACTCCGGCAACAAAAGAAGAAACAATTGCAAAAGGCAAAGAAGCTCTTAAAACAGAAGCAAATAAAAACTTTGATGAAGCTAAAAATGCAGAAACAAACACTACAAAGCAAGATTTAATTGCAAAATATTCAAAAGAAAATGCGGAAAAACTTGCAAACAATAAAGAAGATTTACTTAACGCCGTTAAAGATTTAATTGATAATGACGGTTTAGAAAAAACTGGTAAATTCTATGATGATGTTGCTCTAGCTCTTAACAATGTATTAGCTTCAATTTTAAAAGATGAAGTTACAACACCTCAACCATCTAAAAACGGAAAAGAAATTGTCAAAGAACATTTAAGCGAAGCAAAACTAAATGAAATCAAGGATCAAATTGCTGATATTTTAACTAATCATGCAGATGCTATCGTAGCAGTTGGCCAACAAATCTTTGATTCATTAAAAAATACTGAATCAACAAAAAACATCGCAGTATTAGACAACTTTATCAAGGAAATGGTTAAATTCTTTAAAGAAGAAATTCCTAACGTAGCTAATGAAGCTAAAAAGCAAAAAATCAATGCAAAAAACGGTATTCAAAAAGGCCTTGAAGCATTAAAGAAAACTATGATGGATGATTTAAAAGCTAAAGCTGCTAAAAAAGCTCATGAATTATTACCAGATCCAAAAGATTACAATGCTATAAGAGATGTTTTAAAACCAAAATACGAACAACTTGAAACTAAGATATATGATAACTTCCAATTGTTAGCAACAAGAACCTTAGCTTTAGGCACTTTAATTGACGACTTACACCAATAAAACTTCAAGAAGTTAGTGCTTAGGCATTAACTTTTTAATTCTAAAAAGGAATACGAAATGAAAAATAAAAATAAATTAAAAAATACAATTTTAGCTTTAGCTTCTTCTACCCCTTTTGTTGCTTTAGCTTCATCATGTCAACACAATAATGATAATGAAAAACCTAAACCTAGTCCTAACCCAGTTACACCTAAAATAACTAAAGAACAAATTAATGAAAATCTAAATGCCAAAGTTAAAAACATTAAATTAGAACTTGTGAGTCAAAACTTAAAGAAAGACTTTGCTTCTAAAATTAATTACACTAACATCACATCAAATTATCAAAATAAAGATAATTACATTTTTCAATATTATTACTTTAACCCTGATGATGAACATGGAACTCTTAAAGTTGATTTTTACCTAAAATACTATTATGAAAATGAAAAAAGATGAATTACTTCAGCAATATTAAATCAAACATTTGAAGGTTTTAGAACATATCAAAATGAAATAGATGACAATGTATCAAAGATGAAACTTGAATTCAAAGATAGAGATAATAAAGTTGAATTGCCTTCAAGCATTATTCTTAAAATACCTTTATTTACTCGAATTATGATGTGAATAAATACGAAATTATTAGTAATCCTACAGCTAATGATAATGAAGGAAAAATTGAATTAAGTTATAGATTAAAAGACAAGAAAAGCAATCTACTTTCTAAAGAAATGAAAGCATCATTTTCAGGTTTTAAAACTACATTAATGAAAAATCGCGATGATGAAAAACGCGACATTGATAATGCATTAAATTTAATTAATGCTTTGGAAACTAAAAATACTATAGATAAAAATAATACACAAGCTTCAAGCATTAAAAATGAAGATATTTTAATACCGGCTCAAAGCGCAAACTTTAACTTCAATATTCTTGAGTTATCGCCAGATAATGAACATGGTAATTTATTTGTAAAATTCCAATTGCAATCTAAAAAATTTGCCGATATTAAGAGCGAAGAAAAAACATTAAAAATACCTAACTTTTTAACAGATCAAGAAATATTAAACCGCAAAAGAAGCTCAATAATTAATAGATTAAATAGCGATTTAGCAAATATAAAGTTTAAATTAGATCCTTCAATAAACAAAAATGAAACATTGCCAAGCGAAATCACTCAAAAAGATAAAGTTCTTTTAGCTTCAACTTTAGTGGCTAACGAAAACTATAAAATTATAGAATTAAAGCCTAACGACAAAGAAGGCAAATTAATTGTTGTATTCAAATTAATTGATAATTCCGAACCCAAATTAGGAGAAGTAGAATCAACTCAAGCAGGTGAATTCATTATTGATACTTTAATGACTACTGAATTAAGAAATAGAAAGATAGAAAAGCAAAACTTAAAATCTGCTATCGATTCACTTGATGATATTAAAGTAAATAAAAACAAAGTTGATTTTTTACCTTCACAAATAAAAGAAGCGGATTTTGAATTAGATTATCAAAACTTCAAAATTATTATTATTGATAATTCAATAACTAAGAATGATAAAAATGGAACTATTTCATTAAAAGTTAAATTGCATTCTCAAAAATTTGATGATTTATATTCTGAAGAAAAAACTTTAACTTTAAAAGGTTTTCTAACTACTGACCAACACATTAATAATGTCAAAAAATCTGAAACAGCCAAGTTAAATCAAATTATTACTAATGTTTCAGCTTCTTTAAAAGATGAAAACAAAAAGAAGTCATTAGCTTCATTTGTTCAAGATAACGACATCCAAACTGCTAATGTTCCCATAGATGTAAAATGTTCA